>JAFAMK010000181.1 GCA_019233415.1 Vulcanimicrobiota bacterium | reverse complement strand
CTAGGCCCGGCGCCGGCCCTTCGGCGGGTTCAAATATGCGCCGATTGCGGCGTCGACGGCGCGCTCGGTCGCGATCTGCTGGCCCTCGGTCCCGCCCGCGTCGTTGCTGTAGGACTTCTGCCACAGGCGCTTGCCGCTGCAGTCGGTCGCGATCAGGTCGAACGTCGCGCTGCCGCCGCCGAACTGCGCGTCGGCGCGCACTGCGAGGGTGCCGCTGAGGATCGCGCGCACCGCGTGGCCCGCGCACGCCGCCGACGTGCTCGCCGCGCGCTCGCCGTTCGTTCGCGCCAGCAGCCGCTGCGTCGCGTACTCGCGCAGCGTCGCGTCGGCGCTCCCCTCGATCGGGACGATCGCGTAGCCCTCGGCCGCCGACGCCGCAGTCCGCTCGGGTGCCACTGCCACGCTCCGCGCAGGCGGCGGCACGACGGTCGGGGCGGCGGCCGGCGTCGCCGGGACGATCGCCACGGGCGCGGCGGTCTGCACCGTCTTGGGCGCCGCGGTCGGCTTCGGCGTGGCGGCGTTCTTCTTGCTGCCGCGCCGGCCGAAGAGCTTGCCGAGGTTCGCCTCGGGGCCGCTGCTCGGCGCGGGGGTCGGCGTCGCCGCCGGCGGCGCCGTTCCGATCGCGGCCAGGCCGCGGTTCGCGTGGCGTGAGACGAACAGCGCTAGGTCGTCGCCGAGCGCCGCGGCGTCGTTGTAGGTGTCGAGCTGCGCCGTCTGGCTGAAGACGACGATCCCGGTCGCCGTGCTGACGACCTGCTCGACGACCGAGACCCCGTTCCCAAGCGGCGAGATGTAGCCGGAGACGTAGTAGTCGCAGCTCTGCGCGCGAGCGACCGTCAGGTAGTCCTTGCGCTCGGTTCCCGGCGGCGGCGGGGTTACCCCAACCAGCTTGCTGTCGGCCATTCGCGTCGCGATGATCGTCGCGAGCCGGGAACTCGCCTCGCGGTCGATCGTGCTGGCGTTCGCGATGAACGGGTAGACGACGACCTTCGGCTTGACCGAGAAGTCGGGAGTCGCCGCGACGAGCGGCAGCCCGAACAACGCGACAAAGACGACGAGGAGGAGGCGACGCACAGGGCGGCGTTCGTGCGCGGCCGGGGCGATCCCTTACGAGGCGAGCGAAAGCGTGCCGCCCTCGACGTCCTTTTCCCACGCGGCGCTGACGAAGGCGCCGAACAGGAAGACGACCCCGATCAGGTCGAGCCAGAGCAGCAGGGCGAACAGTGCCGAGAGCGCGCCGTAGATTTGGAACGCCGACGCCGCGTAGCTCGTATAGACGGCGAATGCGATCTGCGCGATCGAGTACCCGACCCCGCAGGTCAGCGCGCCGGGGATGACCGAGCGCCAGCGCGGCGTGCGGTTCGGCAGGTACGCGTACAGCAGCGCCGAGACGACGAAGACGAGCCCGGCCGAGCCCGCGTACGACGCGATCTGCGGCGCCCAGCGCAGGGATTCGAGCCCGGCGAACTGCACGATCAGCGTGATGACGATCGGGATGACGGTCGCGACGATCAGCACGACGCCCGCGACCGGGACGAGCGTCAGCGCGATCGCGACGTCCCAGACGAAGTGCCGGAAGCGCGTGATTCCGAGCGAGCGGTTCAGCGCGTACGTAAGCGCTTGAAAGAGGTTCTTTCCCGCCCAGATCAGGCCGACGAGCCCGATCGCGCCGGTCCAGGTACGACAGTGCACGGCTGCGGTGAGGTTGCTCGAGACAAGATCACCGATCGCCGGCGCGTGCTCTTGAGTCGCCTCGTTCGCGCGCGCGATCCCGGCGTCGGTGCCGTAGACGAATGCCAGCATCGCGACCGCGACGAGCGTCAGCGGCACGAGCGAGAACATCGCGGTGAACGCGATCGCCTGCGCCATGAACGCCGCGCCCTCGGCCGAAAAACGCAGCCCTGCCGCGCGAAACACGCGGATCACCCGTGACATCGCCTCAGCTGCCCGGCGCGCTCGCGGCGCTCGTGCTGGTGCTGATCGACGGCACGATCACGCCCAGCGATCCGTCGGCGATGCTGCGCGGCGGACGCGTCGTCGGCCCCGCGACGCTCGTCGCGCGCTTCGCCGAGCGCGTCGACACGGCAGCGGACGGCACGCTCACGGCGCAGCGCGGCGAGCGAACCTGCGTTGCGCGCCCGGTCGGTGCCGACGATCCGCCGCTCGTTCCGCTCGCACCGCTCGCGCGCTGTCTCGGCGTGGCGCACGTCGCCTGGGACGGCCAGACGAAAGTGCTGACGCTGGTGTTCGGCGGCCCGGTGATCGTGCGAACGATGCCGCCGTTCGACCCGAGTGCGCCGCAGGTCTCACCCACCATGATCTTCACGCCCGAACCCGCACCGCCGACACCACGCGAGGTCACGACCGGCCCACCGCACCCGCGCCGCACCGCCATCCCGGTCACCCCGTCCTGGCCGATGCCGTCGCCGCGCTAGAGGCCGGCGTCGGTGATCGCTTTGACCCAGCGCTGCGTGTCCGGGGCGTCCCACCAGTTGGCGATCCGGGCTTCGAGGACGGGGAACCCGCGCAGGACGGCCGCGTGGCGCTGGACCGCGGCGGGGTCCGGGGCGTCGGCGTCGAGCTCTGCCTCGAGCGCGTCGACCGACGCGGCCGCGCGCGCGTCGGCCCCCGCGGCGGCGCGAAGCTCGTCGTACGGCGGGTGCGGGACGTTCGGTGGACCGGGGTCGCTCATGGGGTCATCGTTCCCCGCACGCGCCGTCGCCTCCGCCGGCTCTAACGCCGCTTTCGCCGGATCGGCAGCACGACGCGCACGTGGTTGCCGCGGCCGGGGACCGCGTTGACCGCGAGCCCCTCGCCGAGCGCATCGACGATGAACAGCCCGCGCCCGGTTTCGCTCAGCACGTCGGTCGGGAGCGCCGCGGCGAGGTCGAACGAGGGGCCGCGGTCGAGGACGTGCAGCGTCGGGCGTTCGTCGTTCCACTCGAGGCCGACGTCGATCGGGCCGGGCGCGTAGCGCACGACGTTGCCGACCAGCTCGCCGAAGATCAGCTCGGCGGCGGCGAGGTCGCCCTCGTCGGCGCCGGCCGCGAGGTATTGCACGAACGACGAGCGCGCGCCGTGCGCCGCCATCGCGTCTTCCGCGTCGAACGACCAGTGCGCGTCGCGGCCGAACCCGACGACGAGGATCGCGACGTCGTCGCGCGCGTTCTCGCGCAGCACCGCGTCGCGCACGAAGCGCGCAGGGTTCGCGCTGTAGACGACCGCGTCGTCGCTGAGCACGTCGTTCAGCCGGCGTTCGCCTTCGAGCACGTTCTGCGTCGCCTCGGTCAGCCCGTCGGTGTACGTCACCAGCACCGAGCCCGGCGGGATCGCCGCGATGGTACGCACGACGTGGTTCGGCGCGCGCAGCCCCAGTGGCGGCCCGCTCGTCGTGAGCGTCAGCAGCGCGCCGCCGGGCGAACGCAGCAGCGCCGGCGGATGACCGGCCGACGCGTACACCAGCGTCCACGTCGCGGGATCGAGGATGCCGACGAACGCGGTCGCGATGCGGTCGGGCCGCTCGTTCGAGAGCGCCTCGTCGGTCGCGGCGAGCACCGCCGCGGGATCGAGCCCTTGATACGCCGCGACGCGCACCGCTTGGCGCAGCGAGCTCATCAGCACCGCCGCGTCGACGCCCTTGCCCGCGACGTCGCCGATCGAGACGACGAGCTTGCCGTCGCGCAACACGAACGCATCGTACCAGTCGCCGCCGATCCCGGCGTCGCGCTCGCTCGCGACGTACACGACGTCGAGCCGCAGACCGTCGATGCGCGGCAGCGCGCGCGGCAATGCGGCTTCTTGGAAGGTGTGCGCGATGCGGCGTTCGCGCTCGGTCGCGCGCGCGTTGTCGAGCACGACCGCCGCGCGCTGCGCGAGTACGACGGCGAGGTCGCGGTCGGCCGGCGCGAACGGGTCGCGGTGCGGTTCGCGCAGCAGCTGCATGATCCCGAGCGTTCCGCCGCGCGCGGCGAGCGGCACGGCCAGCACCGAGTTGAACCCGAGCGACGCGATCGCGGCCGCGTGTTGCTCGTCGATGATCCACGGCGCCAGCATCTGCGGCGTCGCGACGGGGATGTAGAGCGGCTCACCGGTGCGCAGCGCGTGGCTTTGTTCCGGGCGCAGCGGGTAGCGCCGCAGGATGTCCCAGGCGAACGCGCGCTTCACCGGATCGCGGTGATGGACCGTGTGCGGGACCAGCTCGCCGTCGCGCAGGAGGTAGACCGAGCACCAGTCGGCGAGTGTCGGAACGACGAGCTTCGCAAGCGCGGCCAGCGCGGCGTCGAGGTCGATCGCGTTGCCGAGCGCTTCCGCGGCGTCGGCGAGGAACGCCATCGCGTCGGCGCTGCGGCGGCGCTCGTCGACGTCGGTCGAGACGCCGATCCAGCGCGCGATCTGCCCGGCCTCGTGCAGCGGGCGCGCGGTGCCGAGGTGCCAGCGGTAGCTGCCGTCGGCGGCGCGCAGCCGGTGCTCGTTCGCGAGCGGGTCGCCGGTCTCGATCGCGTGGGCGAACGCTTCGCGCACGACGACGAGGTCGGCTGGATGGATCGCCGCGGCGTAGCCGCCGGCGAGCGCCTGCGCGACGTTCTGGCCGGTGTAGTCGTACCAGCGCGCGTTGAACCACTCGGTCCGCCCCGACGGATCGGCGGTCCACACGATCTGCGGGATCGCCTCCAGCGCCTCGCGCCAGCCGCGCGCCGAGTCGTCGTTCACTGCGCCACGTGTGCCGCCTGACGGAGAAGGACGTCGAGCGCCGCCGACTGGGTCGCATAGGCGTCGCGCTGGACGCGGGTGGGCGCGGCGTCGCCGCTCTCGACGATGCCGAGCAATCCGCCGAGCCGCGCGTTCACGGTCTCGATCTGCGTGGCGAGCGCCGCATCTTTCGCGCGCACGCGCTGCGCCGCCGCGTAGGCGACGTCGGCGCGCCGCGCGATCAGCGTCGCGAACGTGTCCTGCGCGACGAGATCGGCCTGCGAGACCGCGACGCGCGGGTCTTCCGTCACGACCAGCGTGCGCGACGCGCGCGTTCCGTCGGCGTCGAGCGTCACCGTGTACGTGCCGGGCGGCACGGTCGAACCTTGCGGATCGAGCGGCGTGTCGTGCGGGATTGCCCCGATCGGCGGGCCGTAGTCGAACGCGTGCGGCGCCGGGCGCTGGAGGTTCCACACGAAGCGGTGCGCGCCGGCGCTCGCGTCGAGCCGCACCGGCGGCGCGATCCACCAGGCGGGAACGTCGAGCGTGTTCGGATCGACCGGAAGCGTCGCGGGGTCGTCGCTCGCGAAGCGGCGCACGAGCTGACCCTTCGCGTCGGTGATCGTCAGCGTCGCGCGCGTCGCGTTGCGCGGCAGCACGTAGTCGAGGTACGCGCCGCTCGGCGCGTTGACGAAGAACGGCTCGTCCGGCGGGAGCGGCGTGTCGGTCCAGGTGTCGCGCTGCACGCGCCACGCGCGTTCCGGCACGAGCAGCGCGGGCCGCGCCGACGCGAGCGTTTCCGCTTGGCGCAACGGCGCGACGTCGTCGAGGATCCAGAAGCCGCGGCCGTGCGTCGCGATCACCAGGTCGTCGCCGTGGACGACGAGGTCGCGCACCGAGGTCGCGGGCAAGTTCAGCCGCAGCGACGACCACGAGTCGCCGTCGTCGTGCGAGACCCACACGCCGCGCTCGGTTCCGGCGTAGAGCAGCCCGCGCCGCTGCGGGTCGGCGCGCACGACGTTGGTCGGCGCGGCGTCGATCCCGCGGTCGATTTCGGTCCACGTTTTCCCACCGTCGTGGGTGCGGAAGAGCTGCGGGCGCTGCTGGTCGAGCCGGAAGCGGTTGACCGCGACATACGCGCTCGCCGCGTCGAACGGCGAGGCGTCGATGATCGAAATCTTCGCCCACGGGTCGACGCCGCGCGGCGTGATGTTGCGCCAGTGCTTGCCGCCGTCGGCGGTGCGCCAGACGAAACCGTCGTCGGTGCCGGCCCAGATGACGTTTTTGTCGCGCGGCGAGAGGCCGAGCGCGTAGACGACGCCGCGGTGCGGGCGCTTCGCCGCGGGTGTCTGCGCGAAGACGCCGAGGTTCGCCGGCACCGAGTCCGGACGTGCGAGGTCCGGGCTGATGACGTTCCAGTGCTGGCCGTAGTCGGTCGTCTTGAAGACGACGTTCGCGCCGAGGTAGAGCGTGCGCTTGTCGACGGGCGAGAACGCGAGCGGCGCGGTGCGCTTGAAGCGGTACGTCGGGTCGCCGCGCCATGACGTGACCGGCCCGACCTCGTGCACCTGGCCGGTGCGCTCGTCGAACCGCGAGACCTTGCCGCCGTAGACGATCCCCGGGTGCAGCGGGTCGGGCGCGACGTAACCGTACTCTTCGACGCCGACCGGGTGCCACTCGCGGGGCCCGATCGCGCCGTCGTTGCCGCGCGAGAGCACCTCGGCGCTCCCGCTCTCCTGCTGGCCGCCGTAGACGCGGTACGGAAAGCGGTCGTCGGTGATGACGTGGTAGAACTGCGCCGTCGGCTGGTTGTACCACGAGGTCCAGCTCGCGCCGCCGTTGACGGTGATGATCGCGCCCTGGTCGCTGCCGAGCACGATCGTCTTCGGATCGTCCGGCGCGATCCACACGCTCTGGTAGTCGTCGCCGCCCGGCGCGCCGCGCAGCGCGACGAACGTCTTCCCGCCGTCGGTCGACTTGTACGTCGAGGTGTTGCTGACGTAGACGACGTCGCGGTTCTGCGGGTCGGCTGCGATCGTTGCGAGATCGTCGCCGCGCTCCGAAACGCGCGCCGTGTCGTTCATCAGCGCCCAGGTCGCGCCGGCGTCGTCGGAGCGGTAGACGCCGCCGTGCTCCGGCGCGTCGGCGAACGCGTAGACGCGCTTCGGATCGGCCGGCGAGACGGAGACCGCGATGCGGTTGACCCGTTGCGCACCGGTCGGCAGCCCGCCTTCGAGCCGCTTCCAGGTCGAGCCGCCGTCGGTCGACTTGTAGAGCCCGCTGCCGGAGGGCGTGCGGATGAACGAGCCGCCGCCGAGCGTCTCCCACGGCGACTGGCGCGCGGACCAGAGCGACGCGTACAGCGTCTGCGAGTCGGACGGGTCGAGCGCGACGTCGAACGCGCCGGCGTTCTCGTCGGTGTAGAGCACCCGCGAGAACGTCGCGCCTCCGTCGGTCGAGCGGTACACGCCGCGCTCCGGGTTCGATCCGTACGGGTGGCCGAGGACCGCGACGTAGAGCCGGTTCGGGTCCTTCGGGTCGACGACGATCTTCGGAATCTGCTGGCCGTCACGCAGGCCCAGGTGCGTCCAGTGCGCGCCGCCGTCGGTCGACTTGTAGATCCCGTCGCCGACCGCGAGGTCCGGCCGCTGGCGACCCTCACCGCTCCCGGCGTAGACGGTGTCCGGCGCCGACGGCGCGACCGCGACCGCGCCGACCGACGCGCTCGGCTGGTCGTCGAAGATCGGGTTCCAGGTGCGCCCGCCGTCGGTCGTCTTGAAGACCCCGCCGTTGACTGCCGCGATGTAGAACTCGTGCGGCCGTCCCGGGACCCCCGTCGTCGCGATCGTCCGGCCCCCGCGGAAGGGCCCGATCGCGCGCCAGTGGAGAACGTTGCGCAGCGCGGCCGGATCGGCCGCGGCGGGCGCCGCCGGCGCCGGAGCTCCAAGAGCGAACAGCGCGCACGCGGAGAGCAGCGCGGAGCCGAAACGAGAGCACAGCATTA
>JAFAMK010000137.1 GCA_019233415.1 Vulcanimicrobiota bacterium | reverse complement strand
CTGTCCGTCAAGACGAAGGTGAGCGCGTAATGGCACAGGTCATCGACGCGCAAGGCAAGGTCGTGCGCGAGCAGGAGACCCCCGCGGTTTTCGCCGGCTCGACCGACGGCAAAGCGAACGCGGTGTTTCGCGCGGTCTTCCGCGAGCTGGCGAACCCGCGAGCCGGGACGGCCTCGACGAAGAAGCGCGACGAGGTGCGCGGCGGCGGCAAAAAGCCGTGGCGCCAGAAGGGGACCGGCCGCGCGCGCCAGGGTTCGACTCGTTCGCCGCAGTGGGCGCACGGCGGCGTCGTGTTCGGCCCGCAGCCGCGCTCGTACGTTTCGAGCCTGAACAAGAAGGAACGCCGCGCCGCGATGCGCGCCGCGCTGTCGGACAAGTTCCAGACCGGCGGCGTGACGCTGCTCGACACGGCGAAGTTCGACGTCAGCAAGACGAAGGCGTTCGCGACGCTGCTGTTCGGTTCGCCGAAGGCGGCGAAGGACGGCGCGCGCACGCTGGTCGTGTTCGCGACCGAGGAGCTAGCGAGCGTCGGCACCTCGCTGCGCCGCGCCGGTGCGAACCTCGAGCGCGTCGCCGTGACGCACACGGGTGAACTCGACGTCAAGGACGTGGTCGGCTACGCGCGCCTCGTTCTGACGACCGCTGCCCACGACGCACTCGTCGGCAAGTACAGCCAGGAGGCGAAGTAGTGGACGCCCGGGACGTCATCATCGCGCCGCTCATCACCGAGAAGTCGATGGCGGGCGCGGCCGCGCAGCAGTACACCTTCGAGGTGAACCCGCACGCGACCAAGACGCAGATCAAGTCCGCGGTCGCCGAGATTTTCGGCGTGACCGTGCTGAAGATCAACACCGTGAACGTGAGCGGGAAGAAGAAGAACTTCGCGCGCCGCGGCCGCCGCTCGTCGGGCGTCCAGTCGGACTGGAAAAAGGCGATCATCACCATCGCGCCGGGCCAGAAGATCGCGCTCGGCGGCGTGAACTACTTCGAGCAGTAAGATGGCCGTCAAGAAGTACAAACCCACCAGCGCCGCGCGCCGCTTCATCACCACCGCCGACTTCAGCGAGATCAGCAAGAAGGCGCCGGAGAAGTCGCTGCTCGAGGTGCGCAAGAAGCACTCAGGCCGCAACAACAACGGCCACATCACGACGCGCCACAAAGGCGGCGGGTACCGCAAGCAGTACCGCATCGTCGACTTCAAGCGCACGAAGGACGGGATCCCGGCGAAGGTCGCCGCGATCGAGTACGATCCGAACCGCACCGCGCGGCTCGCGCTGCTGCACTACCGCGACGGCGAGAAGCGCTACATCCTTGCGCCCGCGACGCTGAAGGTCGGCGACCTCGTCGAGTCGGGTCCGGCCGCGGACATCAAGACCGGCAACGCGCTGCCGCTCAGCAACATCCCGCTCGGCACGGTGATCCACAACATCGAGCTGCAGCCGGGCCAGGGTGGCAAGCTCGTGCGCTCGGCCGGCGGCGCCGCGCAGCTGATGGCCAAGGAAGGCGAGTACGCCCAGGTCCGCATGCCGTCGGGCGAAGTGCGCCGCATCCTGGTCGTCTGCCGCGCGACGATCGGCCAGCTCGGGAACCTCGACCACGAGAACGAGATCATCGGCAAGGCCGGCCGCCAGCGCCACCTCGGGAAGCGCCCGTCGGTGCGCGGTATCGCGATGAACCCCGTCGACCACCCGCACGGTGGTGGTGAGGCGCGTTCGACCTCCGGGCGTCCGCCGACGACGCCCTGGGGCCAGATGACGATGGGCAAAAAGACGCGCCGCAACAAGCGCACCTCGAAGATGATCGTCCGCCGGCGGAAGAGCAAGTAACATGGGTCGTTCACTGAAGAAAGGTCCGTTCGTCGCGGACCACCTGATGGCGAAGGTCGAGAAGATGAACTCGACGCGCGAGAAGCGGGTCATCAAGACCTGGTCGCGCGCGTCGACGATCATCCCGCAGATGGTCGGTCACACGATCTCGGTCCACAACGGCAAGGCGCACATCCCGGTGTTCATTACCGAGAACATGGTCGGGCACAAGCTCGGCGAGTTCTCGCCCACCCGCACGTTCAAGGGACACGCGGGCGACAAGGCGTCGGTGAAATAGCATGACCGCCGTTGCCACCGCGCGCACCGAAGCCGTCGCGCACCTGAAGTTCGCGCGGGTCGGTCCGCGCAAACTGCGCCGCGTCGCCGACGCGATCCGCGGCAAGAGCGTTCGCGAAGCGAAGGTGCTGCTACAGTTCGCCGGCGTCTTCGCCGCCGAGCCGATTCTGAAGCTGCTGAACTCGGCCGTCGCCAACGCCGAGAACAACCACGACATGAGCTCGGACGGCCTGTACGTCACGCGCATCACCGTCGACGGCGGACCGGGCGGCGGGTTCACCAAGCGCCTCGATCCCCGTGCGCAAGGCCGCGCCGCGTTCAAGCGCAAGCGCCTCTCGCACGTCACGATCGCGGTCGGCCCGCAGCCGCCCAAGCACCAGCCGAAGCAGCGCGCGGGCGCGGCGATCGGGCTGAAGACGCGCACCCAGCGCCAGGCGCAGGTCGCCTCGGCGAAGCCGGCGGCGTCGCGCCGCAAGAAACAGCCGGCCGCTGCCGCCGCGGGGGCCTCGGAGTAACATGGGACAGAAGATTCATCCCGTCGGGCTGCGCCTCGGTATCACGCGTACCTGGGACAGCCGCTGGTTCGAAAAGAAGAACTACGTCGCGTGGCTGCACGAGGACGTCGCGATCCGCAAGTATTTCGGGCGGATGACGCGCGCGGCCGCGATCTCGCGCGTCGAGATCGAGCGCCGTGCGAACCAGGCGCGCGTGATCATCAACACGGGCAAGCCGGGTATCATCATCGGCAAGCGCGGCGTCGGAATCGACGAGATTCGCCGTAACCTCGAGAAACTGACCGGCAAGCAAGTCCAGGTCAACGTCGTCGAGATCAAGCAGATCGAGCTCGACGCGCGTCTGGTCGGCCAGAACATCGTCGACCAGCTGGAGAAGCGCATCGCGTTCCGCCGTGCGATGAAGCAGGCGATCATGCGCACGATGAAGGCCGGCGCGCGCGGCGTCAAGGTGCAGG
>JAFAMK010000133.1 GCA_019233415.1 Vulcanimicrobiota bacterium | reverse complement strand
AAGTACGCGACCGCCGCGCTGACCGCGACGCTCTCGCCGGTCTCGGTCAACCGCATGATGCGCAAGCTGCACCGCACGTACGCGGTGCCGGGCTCGTACGACGCGGAGTTGGACGAAGGAATGCGCCGGCTCCAGCAGACGCTCGCGCACGTGCCCGGCGACAAGTACCCGATCGCGGCGAACGAGGGCGTCTTCGACGTGCTGCCGGTGCTGCGCGAGTCGTTCTACCGGCTCGAAAACTGGCTGCACGGCAACTGGAAGGACGGGCTGCGGCGCCCGATCGAGAACGACGCCGAAGCGGAGCGGCGGCGCGACCTCGCGCTGCGTGCGGTCGCCGCGCACATCGCGACCGTCGACCGGATCGAGAGCGCCGCGCAGCAGGCCGGAAGCGGCGCCGTTCCGGCCGACGAGATCGACGCGGTCGCCTGGGTCGAGCGCGGCGACGGCGGCGAGCGGTACGAGATCAACGCGGCACCGTTCTCGGTCGCCGACTTCCTGAAGGGCACGCTGTTCGAGCGCACGCGCAGCGTGGTGCTGACCAGCGCGACGATCGCGACGCCCCTTCGACAAGCTCAGGGTGACGGGGGCGGGTTCGACTTCCTCAAGGCGTCGCTCGGGATCGAGGACGCGCAGCAGCTCGTCGCGCCGTCGCCGTTCGACTACGCGAAGCAGGCCCGGCTCTATGTCGCGCCGCCGCACCTGAACCCGAAGGCGGCGAATTTCGCGCGCCGCGCCGCGCCGCTGATCGAGGAGATTCTCGACCGCAGCGGTGGCCGCGCGTTCGTGCTGTTCACCTCGTACGCGCGCCTGCGCGAGGTGCACGCGCTGCTGCGCGAGCGGCTCGCGTTTCCGCTGCGCGTGCAGGGCGAGTTGCCGCGCACGGCGCTGCTCGACTGGTTTCGGACGACGCGGCGTGCGGTGCTGTTCGCGACCGGGACGTTCTGGGAGGGAATCGACGTCGTGGGCGACGCGCTCTCGTGCGTCGTCATCGACCGCCTGCCGTTCCCCTCGCCGGCCGAACCGCTCGTCGCTGCGCGAATCGCCGCGCTCGAAGCGCGCGGGCGCTCGGGGTTCGAGCACTACATGATCCCGAGCGCGATCGTGCGGCTCAAGCAAGGGTTCGGACGGCTCATCCGATCGACGACCGATCGCGGTCTGGTCGCGATCCTCGACGGGCGCGCGACGTCGATGCGCTACGGCGCGACGATCGTCGACGCGCTCCCGCCCGCAACGCGCATCGACGATCTCGCCGCGCTCGACGAGCTGTTCGGCGAGATGTGATCCTGCACGCGCGTGATGCGCGCGCGTTGCGGTTACGATAGAAGCCATGGAACGCATCGAGCTGCGCTCGGATCCGCAGGCGCCGCACGACGCGCGCTGCTGGCACTGCGGGCGCGCAGTCGCCGGCCGGCGGATGGCCCGCTATCTCTATCCCGGCGACCGCCCGCGCACCGCGATCGTCGAGGATTGGCACCCGTGCCCGTGCGGCGCATTCCAAAACGTCCGCCGCCCGACCGAGATCACGGTTTCGTCCCTGGGCCGAGCCTAGGATCCCCGTCATCCTGAGCTTGTCGCCCTTCGACAAGCTCAGGATGACGCAGCGGGGGTGCGGGCGAAGCGCGCGGCATGCGCCTTCGACCGACGCTCGCCTTTCTTTGCGCCGCGCTTGTCGCCGCGCCGCTCCCAGCCCTCGCGTGGGGCTCGCAGGGACACCGCATCATCAGCGGCGCCGCGATACGGACGCTCCCAGAGAGCGTCCCAGCATTTCTGCGCAGCGCGGGTGCGCACGACGAGATCGCGCTGCTCGGCCCCGAGGCCGATCGCATCAAGGGCGCGGGCTTCCCGCTCGATCCCGACGATGATCCCGGTCACTACGTCGATGTCGAGGACGACGGCACGGTTTCCGAAGTCGTCAAGCTGAGTGCGCTCCCACGCAGCCGCCGCGATTACGACACCGCGCTGCGCGGCGCGACGCCGGCGAGCAACGAGTACGGCCAGGGCTACCTGCCGTACGAAATCGCCGACGGCTGGGAGCGCGTCGCGCGCGACCTGGCGTACTGGCGCGTCGACGTTGTCGGCGCAACGAAGGCGCCGACCGCCGAGGACCGCGCGTTCTTCGCGTTCGACCGCAGCGTGCGCGAGGCGGTGACGCTGCGCGACGTCGGCTACTGGAGCCACTTCGTCGGCGACGCGTCGCAGCCGCTGCACGTCAGCGTGCACTTCAACGGCTGGGACTCGCAGAAGTATCCGAACCCCGAACACTTCTCCGACTCGCGCACGATTCACGCGCGCTTCGAGACGGCGCTCGTCCGTGCGGTCGCGACCGAGGACCTCGTCGTCGCGCGGGTTCCCGCGCTCGCGACGTCGACCGATCCCGTGCTGGCGCAGGTCGGCGCGTACCTCCTCGCGACCGAGAGCCACGTTCCCGACGTCTACCGGCTCGAAGCGGCCGGCGGCATTGACGCGCACAGCGACGCGGCGACCGCGCTCGTCCTCGACCGGCTCGCGGCCGGTGCGGCCGAGCTGCGGAACCTGATCGTCGAGGCGTGGCAGGCCAGCGCCGACGCGAAGGTCGGCTACCCGAACACCGCCGTGCGCGACTTCGAGTCGGGCGCCGCGGTGCCGACCCGCGCGACCGTCGGCTTCGGCGACTAGACCCCGGCTCGTCCGAACGAGGGGCGAGCGAGTTTTAGCGTGGCCGAGCTGGGACAAACCGGGCGTGTACACCCTTCGAGGAGCACGCACGTGAGACATCGCACCTTTGTCGGCGCCCTCGTTGCGGCCGCCGGTATCGCGGCCGCCGCGCTCGCGGTCGACGCGCAGACGCCGCCCGGCCCGGTGGCCGCACAAGGCTCGGGCACGGCGGCGTGGATGCCGGCGAGCGACGCCGACTTCGTTCGCGCGCTCGCCGGCGCGAACACGACCGAGCTGGAGCTCGCGAAATATGTCGTCAACCGCACGAAGAACCCCGACGTGCACGCGTTCGCGCAGCACATGATCGACGACCACAGCGCGGCGGCCGTGCAGCTCGACGCCGCAACGCGCGGGACGAACCTGCACCCCGCGCCGACGCCTCGCGAGTCGACCGGCGCCGGCCGCAGCCTCGTCGCCGTGCTACAGTCCGACAGCGGGACGAAGCTCGACGACGACTACATGCGCATGCAGGTGGCGGCGCACCGCCGCGCGCTGGCGATCGTTCAGTGGGGCGCGCAGAACGCGACGAACACCGGGCTCAAGACGCTCGCGACGAACCTGACGCCGACGGTGCAGCAGCATCTGCAACTGGCGCAGGCCTACCTCTCCGCACACAACCTCACACCGTACGACGCGCCGATGGTCGTGCCGATCCCCGGGAACCCGAACCCGACCGGTGCGGGCGCGGGCACGCCGGCGACCGGCATCCCGAACAATCCCGCAGCGCCCGGAAGCGGCTCGACCTCCGGTCAGCAGACCACGCCGGCGCCGACGCCCGCGCCGGCGACGTCGCCGCAGCCCTAGCGTTCAGTCTTCCTTCGAAGCCTCGTCCTTCGCGCGCTGCTGGAGCTCCGCGACGACGCTCGAATCCGCGAGCGTCGTCGTGTCGCCCAGCATGCGCCCTTCGGCGATGTCGCGCAGCAGCCGCCGCATGATCTTGCCGGAGCGCGTCTTCGGCAGCTCCTGCGTGAACGTCAGATACTTCGGCCGCGTGAACTTGCCGAGCTTCTCGGCGACGTGGTCGCGCAGGGCGTCGGCGAGCCCTTGCGAACCGGTCGCGTGCGACTTGAGCGTGACGAACGCGCAGATCGCCTGGCCGGTGATCTCGTCCATCTTTCCGGTGACCGCGGCCTCGGCGACCGCGGGATGGTCGACCAGCGCCGACTCGACCTCGGTCGTCGAGATGCGGTGGCCGCTGACGTTCATCACGTCGTCGATGCGGCCCATGAACCAGTAGTCGCCGTCCTCGTCGCGCTTGCAGCCGTCGCCGGCGAGATAGCGGTGCGGGAAACGCGACCAGTACGTCTGCACGTAGCGCTCGTCGTCGCCGTAGATTCCGCGCAGCATCGACGGCCACGGGCGCGTCAGCACGATGTATCCGCCGCCGCCGAGCGGGACCGACTCACCCTTGTCGTTGACGAGGTCCGCGCCGACGCCGGGGAAGGGCCGCGTCGCCGAGCCCGGCTTGAGCGTCGTGATCCCCGGCAGCGGCGTGATCATGATCGCGCCGGTCTCCGTCTGCCACCACGTGTCGACGACCGGGCAGCGCGAGCCACCGATGTGCTCGTAGTACCACATCCACGCCTCGGGGTTGATCGGCTCGCCGACGCTCCCCAGCACGCGCAGCGAGGTCATGTCGTGGCGTTCCGGATACTCGGTCCCCCACTTCATGAAGGTGCGGATCGCGGTCGGCGCGGTGTAGAGGATCGTTACCTTGTAGCGCTCGACGATCTCCCAGAGCCGGTCCTTGTCGGGATAGTCCGGCGTCCCTTCGTAGATGACGCTCGTCGCGCCGTTGCAGAGCGGCCCGTAGACGATGTACGAGTGTCCCGTCACCCAGCCGATGTCGGCCGCGCACCAGTAGACGTCGGTGTCTTCTTTCAAGTCGAAGACGAGCTTGTGCGTCGCCGTCACGCCGGTGAGATAGCCGCCGGTGGTGTGCTTGATCCCCTTCGGCTTCGCGGTCGTCCCCGAGGTGTAGAGCAGGTACAGCAGATCTTCCGCGTTCATCCGCTCGGGCTCGCAGACCGACGGCTGATCGCGCACGACGTCGTCCCACCACACGTCGCGGCCCGGATGCATGTCGACCGGATCGCCGCCGCGTTTCGCGACGACGACCCGCTTCAGCGACGGCATTCCCTTCACGATCGCCTCGTCGACGTTGTTCTTCAGGTGCACCTTGTTGCCGCGGCGCCAGCCCTGGTCGGCGGTGATCAGCGCGACGCACTGCGAGTCGTTGACGCGGTCGACGATCGCGTCGGGCGAGAAACCGCCGAAGATCACCGAGTGCGCGGCGCCGATGCGCGCGCACGCCAGCATCGCGATCGGCAGCTCGACGATCATCGGCATGTAGATCGCGACGCGGTCGCCCTTGCGCACGCCGAGCGCGCGCAGCCCGTTGGCGAAGCGGCAGACCTCGTCGAGGAGCTGGCCGTAGGTGATCGTCCAGCGGTCGCCGGGCTCGCCTTCGTAGTAGTAGGCGATCTTCGCGGCCTTGCCGGCGTTCACGTGGCGGTCGAGCGCGTTGACCGACGCGTTCAGCTCGCCGTCGGCGAACCACGTCGCGAACGGCTCGTTCCACTCCAGCGTCTTGGTCGGCGGCGTCATCCACTCGAGCTTGTCGGCCCACGACTTCCAAAAGGCCAGGTAGTCGCGCTCGGCCTCGTCGTAGATCCCCGGCTTCGCGTTGGCCTGCGCGGCGAACGCGGGCGGCGGCGGGAAGCGGCGCGCCTCGCTGAAGAGCGCCTCGATGGCTTCGCTGTGCGTCGGGGTCGTCATGGCGCGGGTTTCGTTCCCTCGCGACCGCCGCCTTTTGGATGCCGGCGGCTAAGAGCTTGGCCCCACGGCGCCGAACACGACTACGATGGTCCGCTGGATCGACGGCTTCTACGGAGGGCTGATCGCCGGCGTGACGAGCGCGCTCTTCTACGCGCTCGTCGCGGTCGCGTGGCTGCACGACGACACGTTCGCCGGCTTCTTCGCGCAGCCGGCGCTCGCGCTGCCGGCGTTCCGCGGCGCGCAGCCCTCGTTCGTGACCGCCGCGCTCGGGATCGTGCTGTTCCTGCTGCTCGGGGCGGCGTTCGGCATCGTCTACGCGCAGTTCGCGCGCCGGCTGCCCTCGATGTGGCAGGCACCGACCTCCGTCGCCTGGGGGCTGTGCTACGGCCTGTTCGTCTGGTGGGTCCTCAACGACGTTCTCGTCCCGCTGACCGGGGCGGTCGTGCTCCAGCCGCTCTGGCAGGGGCTGGTGGGGACGATCCTCTTCTACGGCGTCGTCCTCTCGGAGCTGACGACGATGGCCCACCGCCGCGCGAGCGCCGCGCCTTGACCCCCTGGGGCCGGGATGGTACCCTGAGGGGAAGCCTGGCACTCCGTGGTGCCGACTGCTAGCGGCGGTACCCCTCCGGTGAACGACAAGACCGACCTCGACAAGCGCAAAGCCTTCATCCTCGCGACCGTCGTGTACGAGTACATCAACACGGCGGAACCGGTCGGGTCGGTCACGCTCACCCAGAAGTACAACCTCGGGGTCTCCTCGGCGACGATTCGCAACGAGATGGCCGAGCTGGAGTCGCTCGGGTACCTCGT
>JAFAMK010000017.1 GCA_019233415.1 Vulcanimicrobiota bacterium | reverse complement strand
GTCGGAGAAGACCTCGCCCCACGACGGCTTCTCGAGGAACCGCACGATGCGGCCTTCCTCGTCGGTGACGACGACGCCGAACTCCAGCGGGTTCGTCACGCGCTGCAGCGCGATCGTGACGTCGTTCCCACGCTCCTTGTGATGCCGGACGACCGCGGAGAGGTCGAGATCGGTCAGCGCGTCGCCGCTGATGACGAGGAACGTCTCGTCGGCCAGCAGCTCGTGCGCCATCTTCACCGCGCCGGCCGTTCCGAGCGGCGTGTCCTCGACGACGTAGTGCATCTGGACGCCGAGCGCCGCACCGTCGCCGAAGTATGCTTCGATCTCGTCGGCGAGGTAGTGCAGCGTCGCGACGACCTGATCGAACCCGTGCCGCTTCAGCAGCTCGACGATCAGCTCCATCACCGGCTTCCCGGCGACGGGCGCGAGCGGCTTCGGACGACGCGAGGTCAGTGGACGAAGGCGGGAGCCCTCGCCCCCGGCCATCAAGACAGCTTTCACGGCGTTGCTCTCGGTCGAATTGCAGTGAGGGTGGTGCAGAGGCGGGTGAGGCGCGGGTCGGCGGGGAGCGCGGCGAGGTCCGTGGCGAGTTTACGGCGCCAGTTCGGGTATTGCGTCGAGGTTCCCGGGACGTTGACCGGTTCGTGCTCTCCCAGAATGTCGTCCAGCTGCGCCATGACGATCGCGCAGGGCGCCGCGGCCAGGTACCGGTTCGCGGCCACGACGACCGCGATTTCGTCGTGCCGCTCGTGCGGGTCGAGATCACCGTGCGCGACCAAGGTATCCAGGAACATCGCGCGGTCCCGTTCGCGTTCGGCGCGCGCGGCGTCGAGCGGCGTCTCGAGCAGCTGCAGCGCGTGGCGCAGCTCGATGTCCTCGCCGCGCAGCCAGGCCGGAATCGTCGGCAGGTCGTGGGTCCCCGACGCGGCGAGCGCCAGCGCCGGGTAGTGCTCGGGCGGAACGAACGTGCCGTCGAGCCAGCGCTCGAAGAACAGGATCCGGTACGACAGGATACCGGTCGCCTCCATGCGCTCGCGGAACCCGTCGGGGACCGTGCCGAGGTCCTCGCCGATGATGACGCAGTGCTCGCGGACGCCGGCGAGCGCAACGATCCCGCGCAAGTCGTCGAGGGGATAGCTCACGTAGGTGCCGTCGCGCGGGCCGGCGTCGCGCGGAATCCAGTAGAGCCGCGCGAGCGAGAACGCGTGGTCGATCCGCAGCGCGCCGGCGTCGCGGCAGTTCGCCCGCAGCAGCGCGAGCAGGTCGGCGTAGCCTTCGCGCGCGATCCCGCGCGGGTCGAGCGGTGGCAGCCCCCAGTCTTGGCCCAGCGTGTTCAGCACGTCGGGCGGCGCGCCGACCGAGACGCCTTCCACATACGCAGCCTGGTCGACCCAGACGTCGGCCGCATTCGCGTCGACCCCGACCGCGAGGTCACGGTAGAGGTGCACGCCGTGCGCAGCGGCGTCGGCCGCGACCGCGGCGAGCTGCTCGGCCGCGAGCCACTGCAGGTACATCGCGAAGCGCGCCTCGTGCGCGACGGCCGCGATCGACGCGAAGCGCGCGACGTCGGGCAGCTCCGGCGAGCGCAGATGGGCCGGCCAGCCGCGCACGTCGCGGCCGAGGCGCGCCACGAACGCCTCGAAGACCGCGAAGCGCCGCAGCCGCTCGCCCTGCGCGACGCACCACGCCTCGAATGCGGCGAGCCGCTCGGGGCTGCGCGGCAGCGCGCGAAAGCAACAGCGCAGAAGCGCGTCCTTGTGCTCGGCGACGCCGGTGTAGTCGACCATGTGCGTCGCGCGCAGCTCGGTGGCCCGTTCGCGCCGCCGCGAACGCAGCTTGCGGACCGCCGGCGCGCTCGCTTCCGGGACGTCGTCGACCGCGATTGCGAGCCAGTTCAGCCATAGGCGCGACGAGGCGGCGTACGGGCTCGCGGCTTCGGGATCGGTCCGGAAGGGCGCGTGGAGCGGGTTGATGCCGACATAGCCCGCGCCGCGCTCGCCGAGCAGACGGCACACGGTGCGCAAGTCGGCGAAGTCGCCGATCCCGTCGTTGCGTTCGGAGCGCAGCGTGTACAGCTGCAGCGCGATCCCCCACTGCCGCCCGTGCGGCGCAACTGCGCGCACCGGGACAACGATCAGGTGGACGTGCGCTCGTGCGACGCCGGGGGCGTCGAGCGCCAGTTCGTGCGGCCCGAGCGGAAGCGGACCGCACAGCGCGACCCGGCGCGTGTCCCATGTGCCGTCGGCGCGATGGTCGGCCGCGACGACCGGCGCATCGCGCAGCGGGAGCGCTCCGTCGCCGACCGTGCCGTCTTCGCGCGTCAGCACCCAGCGCAGCGACGCATCCCAGCTCGCCGCGGGCAGCGTGACGTCGAGCGTGAGCGGCTCGTGCTCGCGCAGCACGCGCACCGGCGCGACGAATGGGTGCGGCGCCTCGGAGACGAGCGCTTCGAAGCGCGCGACGGTCTCGGGCGACGCGCTGCGCTCGACGCCGAGCGCGTCGACGTAGCTGCGCGCGACGCGTGCGCTCATCGCGTGCGCCCCGCGAAGACCGCGAGCGACCGGCCGACCATTGGGTAGACGACGACGGCGTCGCGCGGCACGTCACGCGGCTCGCCGGCTTCGATCGCGGTGTCGAGCACGAGCGACCAGACGACGCGCTCGACGTCGGGGAGCGTGAACCCCATGGCATCCGGCGCCGCGTTCATCGCGACGAACAGCATCGGCCGCGCGCCGAGGTAGAGCCCGATCGTGCGGTGCTCGGGGGTCCAGTCGCCGTCGCCCATCTCGAACGCGTCGGGCTTCATCCAGGCGATGTCCTTGCGGCCGCTCGCGTCGACCGCTTGCCCGCGAAAAAACGCGTCGCGCCGGTACGCGGGGTGTTCGCGGCGCATCCGCAGCATCGTCTTGACGAACTCGGCGAGCGCGAGGTCGCGCGCGTCGGCCCCGCTCCAGTCGACCCACGAGATTTCGTTGTCCTGGCAGTACGCGTTGTTGTTCCCGCGCTGCGTGCGCCCGCGCTCGTCGCCGGCGAGGATCATCGGAACGCCGAGCGAGAGCAGCAGCGTCGCGACGAAGTTGCGCTTCTGCCGCTCGCGCAGCAGCAGCACCGCGGGATCGTCCGTCGCGCCTTCGACGCCGCAGTTCCAGCTCGCGTTATCGCTGTTTCCGTCACGGTTCTCTTCGTGATTCGCCTCGTTGTGCTTGTCGTTGTACGAGACGAGGTCGGTCAGCGTGAAGCCGTCGTGGGCGGTGGCGAAGTTGATGCTCGAACGCGGCCGGCGCCCGTTGTGCGCGAACAGGTCCGACGAGCCGGCGAGCCGCGAGGCCAGCTCCGGCAGCACGCCCTGGTCGCCCCGCCAGAAGCGCCGCACGGTGTCGCGGTACTTGTCGTTCCACTCCGACCAGCCCGGCGGGAAGTTGCCGAGCTGATAGCCGCCCGGACCGACGTCCCATGGTTCCGCGATCAGCTTGACGCGCGAGAGGATCGGGTCTTGCTGGATCGCCTTGAAGAACGCGGCGTTGCGCGTGTAGCCGTGGTCTTCGCGCGCGAGCGCCGGCGCGAGGTCGAAGCGGAAGCCGTCGACGTGCATCTCCTGCGCCCAGTAGCGCAGCGAGTCGGTCACCATCTGCAGCACGCGCGGGTGGCGCAGGTCGAGCGTGTTGCCCGTCCCCGTCGCGTCGTCGTAGTAGCGCGGGTCCTCGGCCAG
>JAFAMK010000450.1 GCA_019233415.1 Vulcanimicrobiota bacterium | reverse complement strand
CAGACGCCGCTTCGGATCGAGCGGGTGCGATCGCTCGCGCGCGTCGTCGCGCAGCCGCACCGCCTGCCGAAAGCGCGGCGAGACGCGGCGGCCCGTCGCCGGGTCGACGCGCTGCTCGAAGATCAGCACGGTGCCCGCCTTCAGCAGCTCGGTCGGCGGACCGCCTTCGAGCACCGCGGGCACCGCGAGAAATGCCTGCGTGGTGCCGGCGCGCAGCGTGAAGTCGTCGGTGGCGTTGTCCCACAGCTCCAGCTCCGTCACCGCCGGGTCGAGCGCGATCGGTTCGAGCGTCTCGAAGACACGGCGCGCCATCGCGTCGTCGCTCCCGGTCGCGACCGCGAAGCCGCGCGGCAGCTCGAACGCAGTGAGCGGCTCGACGTGCATCCACACGCGCGGCGTGCAGCCTTCGTGCAATCGGTAACCGACGAGCCGTGCGTGCCGGCGCACCGAGACGCGGCGCCGCGCGGTCTGCAGATACGCCTCGGTCGCGACGGCGTCCTGAAAATACGACAGGTGGTCGGCCGCGAAGGCGAGCACCTCGACGACCGCGATCGCGACGTCGGCCTCGTGCCGCTCGGTCATCGCCGGCAGCTCGTGCGCGATCGAGTCGAGGATCAGCCGCTTGAACGACGCGAAGTCCTTGGCGAGGTAGTCGACGAGGATCGGCGGCTCGACGACCGGCGCGGGTGCCGGCGGCGGCGCAGGGTCGAACGCCGGATCGTCTTCCTGCAGCGAGACGTCGACGCTGTCGAGCCCGGTGATCAGGCCGTCGATCCGAAGGACGAAGCGCTTGACTTCGGCCGGTGCGGCGACGGTCACGCGCAGGCGGTCGCGCAGCGGCACGGCGGCGCGCACCGGCAGCCGCGTGTTCGCCATGTCGTCGAGCACCGCGACGACGCGGTTCGGGTTTCCCAGCCACGACGGAAGCACCTGATCGCGCGGGAAGAACTGCAAGTCGACGTGCACGAGGTCGCCGTCGCGCTCGGCACGCACGACGCTCTCGATCCCGAACGTGTTCTCGGCCTTGCTGAGCCGCAGCCCGCGGCTGCGCAGCATGGCGTCGAAGGGACGGTTCACCGTTCGAAGTGCTCGCTCTGCTGTTCGCGCGTGTCGATCAGCTCGTAGACGACGTCGATCGAGAGCGTCGAGTCCTGGACTGCGACCTTCACGTCGAGCACGGAGATGACGTCGCCGAGCCAGCGGTGCAGCGCGGCGCTGACCAGCGACTGCGTCGCGGTCGTCACCTCGCTCGCGGTCGTCTCGAAGACGAGCCGTTCGAGCCCGACGCCGAAGTCGGGGTACATCACGCGCTCGCCGGGCATCGTGAAGAGCACCTGCTCGATCATCTGCCGGATGTGCGGATTGCGCGAGGTCGTCGCGATCGAACCGTGCACCACGCGCACCGGGTACGCGAGGTAGCTCGCCGCCCTAGCCAATGTTGATCATCCCGGCGGTGAACGTGATCGACGAGCCCTTGAGCGTGTAGCTTCCCGTCGTGACGCTCGTCGACGCGGACGCGGTGACGCTGAGCTGGTTCGCCGCCTGAATGGTCAGCGTCCCCGACTTGAGCGTCTGGTCCTGCGCGGTGATCGTGACCGACGAGGCTTCGCCTTCCTGCGCGACGACCTGCGACGAGGTGAGCTGAATCTTGCTCTGCGGGTAGTTGATCGTGATCCCGTCGTCGATCGCCATCGTGACGACCGCGGTCTTCGCGGTGAGCGTGATCCCCGTCTTGTCGAACGTGACCTTCACCGTCTCGCCCTGGCGCGTCGTCGAGTCGATCTCGAGCTGGCCGGCCTTGCCGTCGAGGTCGTCGAGCACGATGCGGTTCGTCGGCGTCTGCCAAATTTTGCGCGACGGCGTCGCGGTCGGCGGGATCGTCCCCGTCTCCCAGAAACAGCCGACCCAGATCGGCAGGCTCGGGTCGCCGCCTTCGAACTCGACCCAGACGTGCGCGCCGACCTCGGGGATGACGAACCAGCCCAGGTTTTTCCCGGCGTAGGGGACGCAGGGCATGCACCAACTGGACGTGATCGCGGAGAACGCGTCGAAGGTGACCTTGATCCGTCCCAGCGAGGACGGGTCGTTCGTGTCGGCCACCACGGCGCGGTACTTCCCGAAGAAACGGCGTTCGTCGTCAGGCATCGCGTCAGCTCACGTTACTGATCGTCGACCCGGTGCCCTCGCGCGTCATCACGATCTCCATGCGGTACTCGCCGGTCCGGAACGTGTGATCGACCCGCTCGACGTAGTAGAGCCCGTCGTGCATCGCGCCGGCGCCGCGGATCGCGATCACCGACGAGGGGGTCACGGCGGTCCCGTAGTCGAGCCCGTCGACGACGGCACGGACCCGCATCGCCGAGCGCGCGGAGACTTGCGCAAGCGCGTCGGCATAGGCGGTCGCGAGCGTCCCGAAGCGGTCCGGCTCGATGTAGCGCCGCGTGCGCAGCAGCGCGCTCTTCAGGCTGGCGGTGCTCGCGAAGGCCGTCCCCGAAAAGTCGGCCGACGACGAGACGGTCGAAGCGGCCATCGTGTCGGCGTCGACGCGGCTGCCGCCCTTGTAGACCTCGGCCGCGGCGGCGTCGTAGCCGAAGTCGATCGCGAGGACGTTGCTGTCGGTCCCCATCTCGATCGTCAGCGCGGGGAGCGGCGTGCCGTCGCGCGGCGGCGGGCCCCAGTACGCGACGCCCTGCGCGTCCATCGACGCGCCGGGGCGCGTCGCGAAGATGTAGCCGAACGGCCGCGCAAGGGCGCGCAAGAAGCGCAGGTCGCTCGCGTTCTGCTGGCGGACCCACTGGTCGGCGGTCGGCGTGACGTCGTTCGACGGCGAAACGACCGTCGCGCTCAGCCCGTACTGCGCGTAGTTGCCGATGATCTCGGTCGCGATCTGCGAGGACGAGCGGCCCGGCCACTCGGCGGCCTTCTCTTCGAGCCGCATGTAGAGGCTCAAGTCTTCCCCGATGACCGAGTAGCTGAACGCGCCGCCGCTCCCGTCGTAGTTCAGCTCGGTGTGCGCGATCACGCCGTCGAACAGCGCCGTCGTCGTGCCGTACAGCTGCACGCCGATCTTCACGCGGTTCCCCGGCGCGACGGTCGCCGCCGAGATCACGGGCAGCTCGGCGGAGCTTTGCGCGGCGCGCTCCGCGTCGAGCACCAGCTGAAACGTCGACGGGCCGTCGTCGACTTGGCGAACGGTGACGGTCCGCAGCGCGTCGATGAAGTCTTCGCTGACGGCCGACGGCGAGCCGCTGCCGGCGCGGATCGCGACCGAGACGGTTTCGGCGATCACCGCTGGACCAGCTCGGACGGGATGCGCAACGTCCCGTCGCACTCGGCGACGAGGTCGAACGGGTTCATCGCGTCGTTCGCGTCGCACAGGCGCCAGAACGCGAACGCGTCGCCGAGCGTGAGCGCGGCGACGAGGTCGAGCCGCTCGGGCATGTGCGTCGCCTCGAAGACGCGGCGGCCGGCGATGCCGTCGCCGCGCGGCAGGATGCGGCGGCGCAGGTGCAGCACGCGCGTGCCGTCCTCGTCCTCGAACGTGTCGGTGCCGACCCCCGCATAGCGGCCCTGCGTGACGTCCATGTCCCTCTCCTAGCGGTTCAGCATCGACTGCAAGGTCGAACGCGTCGTGCCCGACACGTTGGCCTTGGCGGCGAGGTCTTCGAGCTTGCGGTGATAGGCGGCGAACCGGCCGTAGTCGAGGTCGGACGGCTTGCGCGTGCTGTACGTCTGCACCTCGACGCTGATCACGGCGTTGGCCCGAATCGGGTTGAGCGCGACGTCGAACGCCTCCTCATTGATGTCGACGCTCTTGATCCGCACCGGCAGCACGCGGTTCTGACCCCACACGAGGATCGTCCCCGGCGGGTCCATCGTCACGATCGTCATCTGACCTTGCTCGCGCGCCTGTTCCGTGCTCTGCACCGCCGAGACGGTCGGGTACATCAGCTTCTCCAGGATCGCGAGCTGCGGCGAGATCCCGTACTGCAGCGCGGTCTCGTCGCTGTCTTGCAGCGCGTCGGCCGCGTCGAAGTACGCGGTGAACGAGACCGACTGCGCGGCGGCGTCCTTGAACGCGACGTCGGCCGGCGACTGCCCGCCGCCACCCTCGCCACCGTTGTTTTCGTAGCCGGTGAACTGCGGGCGCAGCGTTCGTTTGATCGACTCGGGGTTGTACTGGAACAGCACGATGTCGGTCATGTTCGAGTCGACGACCGAGGCGAGGACGCCGCGCTGGTACTTCTGGCCGGGTGGGTTCACCGCGTCTCCTTCGTTCGGTCGATGGCGTCGAGCAGCCGCGTAGCGATCGCGGTGACGACCGGGTCGTTGCCGGGCCCGAAGCGTCGGTCGGCGATCTCGCGCTCGATCCGCGCCGCCAGATCGCCGCCGCGATACGAGGCGGGAACGACGACCCCGCCGATCTCGACGCGCACCTCGCCGCCCTCGCGCGCGCTCATCCGGCGGCCCGCACGGTCGTGCGCGCCGGCACGGCTTCGAGCCAGCGCGCGAGGTCGGGGTCGTGCAGCGAGCGGTCCAACTTGGCGTACTCCATGCGCGCGGCGGCGGCGACGTCGTCCATCGCGACGGGCCGGCCCTTCGCCGCGGCGCGCACGGCCGCGTTGAGGGCGATGTTGCGGATGTTGCCGCCGGGCACCGCCAGCTTCGCCAGCAGCGCGAAGTCGAGCGCGTCGGTCGGCGTGCGCGCCGGAAAGGCGCGCTTCCAGATGCGCGCGCGCAGCGCCGGATCGGGGAACGGGAAGTCGACGACGAACCGGAACCGCCGCATGAACGCGACGTCGAACGACTCGCGCATGTTGGTGGTGAGGATCGCGACGCCGTTGAACCGCTCCAACCGCTGCAAGAGGTAGCTGACCTCGACGTTGGCGTGGCGGTCGTGGCTGTCGCTGACTTCGCTGCGCTTGCCGAAGAGCGCGTCCGCCTCGTCGAAGACGAGCACGACGCCGCCGCTCTCGGCCGCGTCGAAGATACGCCGCAGGTTCTTCTCGGTCTCGCCGATGTACTTGCTGAACACGGCGGAGAGGTCGACGCGGTAGAGGTCGAGGCGCAACACGTTCGCGAGCACGCGCGCGGCGAGCGACTTGCCCGTCCCGCTCGCGCCCGCGAAGAGCACCGTCAGCCCTTCGGCAGTGTCGGCGCCGCGCGCGAACCCCCAGCGCCGGTACACGACGTCGCGGTGGCGGACGTGATCGACGACCTGGCGGACCAGCCGCCGCTGCTCGACGGGCAGGATCAGGTCGCGCCACGCGGCGTTCGTGTCGATGCGCTCGGCGAGCGCATCGAGCCGCGGCCGCGCCTGCGCGCGCACGGCGTCCCACACGTCGATCGCCGGCGCGTTCGGGACGACCGACGCGGCAACGGTGTCGATCGTCGCGAAGTCGAGGTCGAACTGTGCCGCGAGCTGCGGGACGAACGGCGGCGCTTCGAGGCGCAGGTTCCAGTACGCCGTCTGCTCGTCGTGGGTCGGCCGCGCGAGGTCGAACGTCGCGACGCCGACGTGCGAGAGCAGCATCCGCGACGGCGTGACGACGAGCAGCGGCGTCCCGAAGCGCTCGGCGATCAGCTCGAACGTCTGCTCGCGGCGCGTGTCCTCGCCGTCGTCGCACTCCACGACGACCAGCGCGTCGCGCAGCAGCGCGTCGCGCTCGCACAGCCGCAGTGCATCGACGAGTTCCGCGACGCCCGCCGGCAGCGACGCATAGCGCACGACGATCGCCTGCGCATCGATCGCCGCCGCCGCGCGCCGGGCGACGGCGCGTGCCAGCACGCGATCGGCCGCGACGAGCTGCACCGGCGCCGGCTGTGCACGCCGCCAGTGCCCGGCGATCGCGTCCGCAAGCGCCTCCTGCGCCGGCGAAAGAATCGACGCATCGGCGACCAAATCGGCCCGCAGCGCGCGCAGCCGCTCGTCGCGGTGCGGAAACCCGAGCAGCGTGTGCACGATCGCCTCGTCGGCGCGCAGACCACCGGCGATCAGCGAGTTGCCTTCGATCTCGACCAGTCGCCAATGCCGCAGCGGCGACTCCGGCGTCACCGCCGACCACGCCGGATCGGGCAGCGCCGCGAGCGCGAGCGAAAACGTCGGATGCGGCCGCCCGGCGTCGCCCGTCGCCTGCGCGCACAACGCGGAGAAACGCCCGTCGAGGTCCGGCGCGGCAGCCAGCAGCAGCACGTCCCGCTCGAAGGCGGAGAGCCGGAACGTCGCACAAACCCGCGCCAGCCGCGACGCGGGATCGACCGCAAGTGGCTCCGGCGTCGCCTCCGTGCCGGCAGCATGTGCCTCCAGCAGTTCGCGCAGCCGTTCGAGCGCGGCGACGATTTGGGCCCGATTCCGCGCGAATTCACCCGGCACGGCTGTCATCGCGGCGACACGTCCCCGTGAACTTCGGTGACCGGCGGCGGGACGGTCGGCGTGATGTCGGCGTCGATGATGATCGCCGAGGCCGTGTAGACGACCGAAACATTGTACGGCACCTGCGGAAACGTGCTCCACAGCTGCCCCATCGTCTGCTGATCGAGGTCGCGCGGCGTGAACCGAACATGATGCACCTGCGCGTCCAAGTCGGAGCCCTTGAGGTACGTGCTCCCCACGATCGTCCGCCGAATCGCCTCGCGCGACAAAAACGGCCGGGTGTGCAGTGCGCTCACGACCGACCCCAAGAACCGCTGCGGCTCGAGCGTCGCCTCCTCACCCGCAAACGTGAAGAGATAGTCCACGTCGACGACCGCGCGCGGCCGCTCGACGAACACGCCGTTGTCATCGCGCGTCGCAAGATCGTCGTTGCGCCGAAACGCATTCGTCGAAACGCGAAACAAGAAGATCGTGCATCCGACGTACTGCGGATCGACCTGCGGCGGCCCGAACCGCACGCGCGGAATCCCCGACGGATTCGGTACGCGCTCCAACGCCTCGCCCACCAGCCGCCCAACCGTCGCACTCACCGTCGCGATCGCAAGGTAATTGCTCACGACCGCCGCTCCCCGTACCGGTCCAACGTCATCCGCGGCACCGGCCGCCGCCGAACCGGCGCAGACGGCGGCGCCGCCGGAGCCGCAATCTCAATCCGATCGATCGCCACCCGAATCGTCGGCGGCCCCGCCGCCGCACCGCCGCCCGCAGGAACGGACGCCGCCGGGACGCTCGCCGGCGCGGGAATGCGACCATCACGCGACTCAATCGCCTCAACCGCAAGCGCCCGCAACGACGTAACCGCCTCCGCCGGAACAGCGGTCTTCGCAACGGCTGGTTCGTTCGACGCGGCGACCGCCTGCGAAGCATCCGCAATCGCGGCGGCGACCAAAGGTTCGGGTGAAGCCGGCGTAAGTGGCATTATCGGCGCGGGCGACGGTATCGGCGTTAGCCGCACTGGCTCAATCTGCGTCGGCGTAAGCTGCGCTGGCACCGGCGCACGCTGCGCTGCTGTGGTCGGCTCCACCGACGCGGACCGCAACGGAGCCGGCTCACCTACGTACGTTGACGTAGCCGCGGGCACGACAGAATCTGGAAATGCGACGCTAGTCGCGGGCACAATAGAACCCGGCAATTCCGAACCAACCGCCGTCGCCGGAAGCTGCGAACGGAAGACGTCGCGCGAAGCTACAGGCGAGATTGCTTCCGCAGCCGCCAAGGACGAGTCCCCGCCGAACGCACGCGAACTCGCATCAATCGCACCCGCACCAAGCGCGCCAGATTCCGCACCGGCGGCGACCGCCAACCCATTCAGGCCGGTCCCGGCATCCACAGGCGCAGACGCAGCGGCGTCAGCCGACACGGCCAACCCCAGCGGGACAGCCGCATTGGGTGGCTCAGTCGACGAATAGGGCCGCGCACGCCCGTCAATCGACGGCGGCCCCAGGCGCGAGCCGTCCGTCGCATCCACCCCAGAACGCGCGTCACCCACACCGTCAAACCGACCGCGCACACGAGCCGCCGGAACGATCGTCGGCGGGAGGACCGCACCATCGACCGCGCGCGAAGGCGCGCCCGCGACAGTTGGTGGCTCGACCAGCGGCAGATCGACACGCTCAACAGTCGAGGCCAGCCTGCCATCATCCACCAACTGTCGCCCGACTGCCCTCGCATCGGCCGCCCCTGAGTCGGTCGCTCGCTGCACGGCGACGTGCGGCTCAGGCGCATCATGTCCGGCTACCGGCGTAACGTTCGTGCGAACGCTTTCGAACGGCGAAATTTGCGCGGAGCCTTGATCGGTCGACGTTGCCTGTGCTTCAGGCAGATCAGCCGGCGTGATGCTGCCAGCGTGGCCGTCTTGCACGACGCGACTGCTGGTACGGTCGGTCGGCGCAATGGAAGCATTTCGCCCGACGCTCGGCACAATACCCGCACCTACGTCGTCTATCGACGCGATACGGACGCCGGCGCGATCAATCCCCGCGACGTCGACGCGATCAAGCCCAGCAACGTCGGCGCGATCGATACCCGCAACCTCGGCGCGATCGATCCCAGCAATGCCGGCCTGATCGCTTCCCTCAACGTCGGCAGTCCGGCGCTGCGAGATCCGACGACTGTCCCCAATCAGCGACGACGCCGCGCGCACATCCGTTGGCGCACCTGCGCCGGACTGCCGAGCCGCGGTAGTATCGCGCTCCCCGTCCGACTCCTGAGTGCCGCGGCGCCCGGCACCGTCCTCATCGCCGCGACGACGCGACACACCGGCATCCCGCTCAAGCCCGGTGCTTCCGGTCAGGAACGTCCGGCTTGCCGCTCCTTCGACAGGCTCAGGATGACGGGGATTCCTGTCACCCTGAGCTTGTCGAAGGGCCTCCACCGTGCCTGACGCATCTGAAAGCGACTCGACCGATGCCACCGGACGGACAACCGCTTCATGCGTCGACTCGCCGCGATCCCGCGCGGCAACCGAGGGAGCCGTACTTTCGTGCCAAACGACCGACGACGGAGTCGCCTCGTCCGATGATCGATTGTACGTCGCCGGTGTTCTCTCTTGTTCCGGAGGCGTCACCGACACGGGCTGCACTACGGCGCCCGGCTCGCTCAGCGTGTGCCGTGCTTCCAGCGCCGGCCGCACGAGACTCACCGACTGCTCGTCGGAACCTGAAGACCGCGGCTCTGCATCCGAGGACTGCGCAGGACGTGGCAACTGCGACGCGGTGCCCAATGCCTGCGGCTTGCCAGGAGCACTTGAGGCGACTGCACCTCCCGGTTCAGTCGCTGTGACTGGCTCACCGTAGCCGCGGATGCTACCCGCACTTGCCGAATCAGCCTCGCTCGCACGGTGCACGCCTGAGAATTTTCCAGCAACGTCCGTTTGCGTAACGCGTTCCGGCTGTCGATCAGCAACGTGCGCTACATCACCGACTCGGAGTTCCGATGCACCGCGGTGGCGAGCTTCACTGCTCGCAGAATCCGAGTCCACGACGCCGATCGAATCGCGCGGCGCCACTGGCTCACCTGCAGGCAAGGCGCGATCCGGAGTCCGATCTGCAGCCACATGAGAGCGCTCGGAGCGGCTCGCCTCAACGGCTCGCTGACGAACAACTCCGCCTTCGATCTCGCTTGCGTTCCCGAGTTCGCTGGTGTCTTCAAGCTCACTCTCACGGTGCAAGCCAGTCGTGCGTTCCTCATTCAAGGAATGCTCGGTCAGATACGACCGTCCAGCCTCGTCCGCGTCCCCGGTGTCAAACGGATGCTGCTCAACCAGCGCGCGTCTCGATTCGCGCTCGTCTCGCGCGGACGAAGGCCCTTCGGCGAATAGGCGTTCCGAAAGTTTCTGATCTGCGAACGCTGCAGGTGCCGAGGTAGCTGCATCGGCTGCGTACTCGGGTACGAAGGTCTGCTCTGACTCACGAACATTGGACGAAGCGATAGCCTGTCCAGGTTTCTGTTCATTCCCTACAAAGCTCGATTCGCCGCTTGAACCGCGCGTAGGCGTGGAGGCCCGCTCGCCGTCCGCCGTGTTCTTCGACCCAAAGGCCTGTTCGGGTTCGAAAGTGTTTGACTGGGTCGGCGACCTCCCTGCGTTCCCTTCATTCGCCGGTTTAGAAGCGCGTTCTTGTTCGATCGCACGCGACGGAATGGATGAGTGCGGCGCCTCGACTTGACGTTCCGGCGTAGAGCCTTCTCTTCGTTCGAAAACGCGCGGCGATATGCTACGCCCCCCCGCAGCTTCACGTCCGGCTTCGATGGTTCGCTCGTCGCTGGTAGCACGCTCAACTGCGAAAGCACCGTCATCGATGGATGCGCGTGTAGCCTGAATGGCCCGCTCGTCGCGAGACGCACGTGGCGCAGACGATGGGCGATGAGTGCCGCGCTCTATTCCGACGTTCGAGCGTTGTTCGCCGTCAAACGAAGTTAAGGTAGCGGCGGCAATTTCGGGTCCATTAAGTGCATCGCCTTGGGGCTGATTGCCCGACGCCGTTCCCGATGGCGCAACCGACTCGCCGCGTGCATCCGAAGCGACGCTTGGGTGAACATACGCTCCTTGCAGTCCGCCGATTTCCGATGCGTGCTGCACTTCTCCAGCATCAGTGACCAGCGAAGCTTCTGGGGAAGACGTCGGGCCAAAGCGTGGTGTGATCGCCGATCCGTCCGGCTGCATGCTGGCGTCAAAGCGTTCCGGTACGCCAGGACTCGATCGCACCACAGGCTCCCGTGGCGTTTCTTCGCGTTGTTCTCGCTGCTGTGTCGAACCAGCAATGAGCGTCGGCTCAACGAAGTCGCCGCGATCGCGCGGGGCGGCCGCCTGTATCGCGTTGGGCTCTGACCCAGACGCACCGGCTACCGAAGATTGCGCGCGAGACGTCCCGGAACGTCGTTCGCTCGGAGACGACAGCGGTACGCCGCGATCACCACCTTCCACGACGAGATGCGACGTCGCCAAGGAATCGGTAGCGCGCGACGCGATGGGGTCAGAGGAGATTGGGCGAGACGCCGTCGTCGGCGCAACCCCTTCAACCTGATGTGTCGCACGTACATCGGTATGGGCCAACGCAGATTTCTGGGCATCGTCATGCGCTCGTCCAGGTGGCGCTGCCGGCACGTCCTGCCGCAGCAAGACTTCACGGCCGGTTGTATCTGACGCAGCGTCATCGATTCCGTCGCGCGGCGAGACAATCGGCGTGATACTCGCCGTCGGCTCTGCTGTGACGGCCTCTGTCGGCGTGAACGCCTGCCGTTGCAGCCTCTGGTATGCCGCGTCACCAGCAGCGTTCGTCTCGTCGCTCTCTTGGAAATGTATGTTCTCGCGACTCTGTGCGTGAACCACAGGTTTTGAGTCGAGGCTCTCTGCAGCGAGGACGACGCTGTCATTGTTTTCACGCGCATCCGTTAACGGCGCTCGATAACGATCCCCCACTGCGGCGGCCAGGTCGTGACTCGGCGCAGCGATCGGCTCATCGTCACGAATCAAACGGCCTTGAGGCTCGCGTACGCGTGCCGCATCGTGGCCTGGCACGTCGGAACGGAAACGCTCGCCAGCGTTTAAACCGAGAGCTAGGTCGCGATAGCCGGGCCTGTCATGGAGTGCCGGTTCATCCGTCGCGTCGAAAGGCGCAACGTCCGTTCGCTGTTCGGCTTCGGCTAGCAAATCTGGTCGAATCTGGTCCTGGCGATTGTATTCGCGAGACGACGAAACGAGATCGGGCCGGTCACTTTGAACCGCAAGCTCTCCGCGCTGCGCGATTTCGCTGCGCGTCTCCGGAATCGTATGCTGCGCCTCTTGGCGGGCCGCGTCTGCACGCTCTTCGTGATTGATAGGGTAGCTATGGGCATCAGCGCTCTCGCGATCTGAGGAGCCTTCGGGAGCTCTCGCCTCGTCACGAGCCGTGACAGTCCTGTCTTCTGAAAGCTGCGGGCTGGCCGCAGTGTCTCGACGCGACGCGCCTATTCCGTCGTCCGGAAGCTGGCTGCGGGTCGCGGCGTCATCGCGCAAAGCGCCACGGCCGCCTTCCGGAAGTTCTCCGCCTATAATCTGGTCGCGACTAGCGGCGTCTGCGCCCTCAAGCTCTCGGCCACCCCTAGAACCGCTGCTCGCAGCGGCGCTTCCAAGTTCCCGACCTTCACTTGCCGCTCTAGGGGCAACGGTCGCTCTCTGGTCGGCGACGTCCGCGCGCTCCGCTTGTGTCTGATTGGTCGAGGTTGGCGTGCGGTCTGGTGTTGCACGGGCAGCGTCAACGTCGTTGGCAAGCGTTGCGTATTCGCTTCGCTCCGCCGGTTCGGGGATATTTGTTGCAGTCTCCGACGTACCATGAGCGGCGGACACGCTGGAAGTCAGCGGCTCGTCGTTACCAATACGGATCGGGATGGTTCCCGATGCGTCAGCGGCCTCCGGGTAGCGGATGCCTCTCGGTTGGGCTGCGATCTCGGTCGATTTCGTTGGGTCTGACGAGCTTGCGAGCAGGCGTTGCTCTTCGCCGATCCTGGACTCATAACGCTGCGGCGGTGAGCTCGCCGACTCGTCCCGTGCCGACTGCTGCGAAGTTGGGGGCTGGACATTCGGTCGTTCGGAACTGCCTTCACTCCATCGAAGCTCGGCTGGCGGAGACACCTCGTGGCTCGCGTCACCGGTGATCGTCGCCTCGAAGGCCTCTGCCGAGGAGCGCGTGGGTGGAGACTCTGTGCGCGGTTCTTCGCCTTGAGTTCCTGCGGTTGTGATTCTAGGTGTTGGTGCGATCTCGCCTTGGGTCGGCGGCTCACCCTGATCAATGCCGAAGCTGCCGCCCGTAGGTGTCTGCCGCGCTTCTGACGTTACGTCTTCCGGTGCAACTCGTTGCCGGGTACTTGACTCAGTCGCAAATGGCGTCTCGTTTGCGTCGGTGGATTGCGGTCGAGACGGAGAAACTGGCCCCGTTTTGGCGTCAGTGGCTTCGGCATGGTCAGTCGCGGCCGACATTGCGTCGCCTGATGGCTGCGGCAGGACACGATGAACGCGCCCTCGGCCTTCAGGTGCTTGTTCTGTATCTCGGGTAGTCGGAGATGACGTCGAGCGCGGTGAGTTCGCATCGTCGCCGCTCTTGGCGAGGCGCGTGGTTTCGTAGCCTACGTCATCGAATTCGGGCTGGGATGGCTCATGCGACCATGCGCCTTCCACTGCGGAGCCGCGTGTACGTCGTTCTTGTGCTCCGAAGTCGTCGCGCCTAGATGCATTTGCTTCAGCGACGAAAGGATTGCCTAGTGATGCCGCCCGCCCTTCAGTACCGCCGAGGTCGCTCATCGCGCGCGTCGGCGCGACCGGGGCATCTGCCCCCGTCTCGTCGACCGGATGGTAGGCGCTCTGCTCGCGATTTAGCGACGACCCACGATCGTCGTTCACTGCAGCGGCGGAAGTAGGCGCGTCCCGATTCTCGGCTATGACGTCGTGATCAACCCGAGGACGGTGATCTTCGTAGGATGCCTCAGATTCGGGGATGAGGCGACCGGTGGACTCAGTGTGGTGCGAATCATTGACCGGGTGCCCGGCAGGCAGATTTTCGCCCTGGTGAGCGATCGGAGTGATGCGAGAATCGGCGGACTCGACGACGAGACGGCGCTCGTCGGCTGTCGGAGCAATGTCCCGAGCACGAACAGCGGCCTTGTCGGCGTCCGAACCGACGCTAGTCCTTTCGGCCGTTGCAGCAACGCCCGATTCAAGATCGGCGGAATCGTCAGCGACCGAACCACGGGTTACACCGGGCTCGTTGAGTGCTCCCGTTTCAGCGCGTACGGATCGGCGGGCTATGCCTTCAGCATCGCGTGCGTGTGGTGAGACGTTCCCCGATGACGCGCCGGGCTCTTCGTTACCGACGAACGTCTCGTCGCGGCGTTGCACCGCATCGTCGCTCTCGGCTGCGCGTCCTTCCGCGTCCGCAGCATCGGCTTCCACTGCATCGCCGTCGACATGCTGGTGCGTCGCACTATCCGACGCCTCGGTGAGCCGTTCTTCGCCCTCATTCGCCGGCGGGGGCGCGGCCGCGAGCGCTGCAGGCCGACTTCCACGCGGCGCACGCGGCTGCGCCGGATCACGCCTCGCCGGATCGCGCTGTGCGATCGCCCGTTCCGCCTCCGGCGGCGCCGACGGATCGGCGAACGGATCGCTCTGGTCGGGAGCAGCAGCCGGTGCGGGGAGCGCTCCGAGGGGGAGGGTGTCGAGGCCGAAGGAGCGCAGGAGGCGGGCGACGCCAGTGAATTCGTCGGGGTCGGTGGGGGTCGTGAAGAGGTGCGACCAGGTCGTTTCGTCGCTGGTCAGATCGGTTTCGCCGAAGCGCATCTCGGGTGGGGCCTCAAAGCGCGAGTACGTGCGCGGGGTGATCGGCGAAGGTACGCCGACCGCCGCCTGGGCGATCGCCGCGAGGAACTCCCGGCTCATGACGCGCGGGTGAGATACTCGCGCCGGCGTTGTGCGGACATGGTGAGGATCGACGCTTCGGACCAGCCGTAGGCCGTGCCGAGCCGGTGGATCTCGTCGAAGAGCCGGCGCACTTCCGAGTCGATCTCGCTCCACAGGAACGACGCGGCGTCGAACGACGACGCCCACTCGTGCGCGCACGCCGCGCATGCGAAGCCGAGCCGAATGTCGGCCAGCGGGTCGGTCGTCACGATCGCGTCGGCGACGACGTCGAGGACCTGCGCGTTCAGTTGCAGACCTTGCGGGCCGACGATCGCGCGCGCGGTCAGCGCGTCCTGCGCGTACGACGCGTCGTCGAGGCGTGAAACCGCCGCGAGGTCATACGAGCACAGCAGCCGGTACGTGACCTCCGCGCCGGCGGCGTGGGCCGTGTAGGTGCCCTCGTACGCGGACGGGCGCGCGGTGGGCGGTTCGGGCAAGAAGGCGTCGGTCGAGACGGTGAACTGGATGCGCTCCGCGCACTGCGGGCAGCGCACGGTCGCATCCAGCTTCGTCCCGAACATCTGCTCGCGGAGGGCGAGCAGGTGTGCGTTGCGCGCGCCCAGCGTCATCTCGCCGAGCACGCGAAACGCACTGTCCGGAAAGAGCGGGGCCAGGAGCAGAAGCGCACGATACCACAGCTTCCGGCCCTGACCCAGCTCCCAGACTCGAACCAACTCCGCAGCAGACGGAGCCCGCATCTTACGATGCTGCAGGCTGCGTATACGACTCCTCGGTCGGTTCGCTGACGCTCGTGTCGCGTTCCCAGCCTTCGTTCTCGAGCTTGATCAGCGTGATCGCCGTGTCGCCGCCGGTCCCGTTCAGTTCCGGCAGCGCCTGGTACTCGGAAACCCAGCAGCGGTAGATGTTGTACGCGATCGCCTTCTGCCCGGCTTCGTTGTAGAGCTCGATGATGATGTTCTTGCGGAAGTCCTTGAGCGAGACGTCGCTCTTGTCCGCCTGGGTCGAGAGCGAGTAGCTCCAGACCTTGTTCGCCCACGTCTCGAAGGTCGGGTCGTGCGTGACGCCGGCTTCGAGCGTGATCGCGTCGTACGAGGTCTGACCGGGCGACTTGCGCACGACGCTCGGGTCGCCGCCGGCGCGGAACTCGACGACCTTCGTCGACCGCTTCAGCATGCTGACCTTGTTGCACGCCATGACGTAGTTGCCGTCGATCTTGACCTTGAACCGGAAGTTCTTGTACGGGTCGTACCGGTCGGTGTTCGTCTTGAAAATCGGTGCTGGCACGGTTCAATGCTCCCTAGGGCTAGGCCGCGGTCTGGCCCGCGAGCTGCTGGATCGTGAGGATGACGAACTCGGCCGGCTTCACCGGCGCGAAGGCGACGATCACGTTGACGCGACCGCGGTCGATGTCGAACTGCGTCGTCGTCGACTTGTCGCAGCGCACGAAGTAGTCGTAGAACGCGCCCTGCCGCGAGAGGTCGGCCATGAACGTGCCGATCATCAGCCGCAGCTGCGACCAGAGCGGCTCCGCGTTCGGCTCGAAGACCGCGAATTTGGAGGCGCGGAACAGGCTCTCTTCGATGTAGTTGGTGAGCCGCCGCACCGGCAGGTACTTGTAGTCGTCCGAGAGCGCGTCGGCGCCGGCCAGGGTGCGCGAGCCCCACACGACCTTGCCGATGATCGGGAAGTCGCGCAGCACGTTCACGCCGACCTGGTTCAGGATGCCGTTCTGCATGTCGGTGAGCTTGTGCTCGAGGTTGGTGACGCCGTTCATGCCGGCCTCGATGCCTGCCGGTGCCTTCCAGACGCCGCGCCGCACGTCGGTCGCGGCGAAGATGCCCGCGATGATCCCGGACGCCGAGAACACTTTCTCGCGGTTGCCGTACTCGGGGTCGAGCTTCTTGACGCGCGGGAAGTAGGTGAAGACGCTGCGCCGGGTCGTGATCGCGCCGATCGCGTAGTCGTCGGGGACGATGCGGTCGAACTGGCTCTTCTTCGCGGCCGTGCCCCACTTGTCGAACGGGTCGGCGATCAGCACCGCGCGGCGCTTCTCGCAGTACTCCGCCGCCTTACCGTAGATCGCGATCATGTCGTCGTCCCCGGCCAAGAGCGGGTCCGGAGGGATGACCATGATGTTGAACAGGTCGGTCAGCTCGAGCGCGTAGATGCCGGTCCGCTTGCTCTCGCTGCCGACGACGATGTCGCTCGAGAGCGTGTCGCCGTCCTGACCACCGAACAGGACGCCGATGCGGTGGACCGTGTCCTTCGGATCGGTCTTGTTGATCTGGCTCGGGTCGAGCGGCAGGTCCTTGCCGCCCGCCGCCGCGATCGGCGCGCGCGCACGGAGAAAGTTCGACTGCGCGGCGAGCATGTGGTCGATGCGGCACGGCGCGTCGATC
>JAFAMK010000419.1 GCA_019233415.1 Vulcanimicrobiota bacterium | reverse complement strand
GTCGTGATGCCGGGGATGAGTGCTTCGAGCGCGCGGGCGGGACGGCCGATCATCGTCGTGCCGTTGACGCCGAACGTGTCGGTGGCGGCGTCGTTGAAGCTTGCGATCGTGCCGTGGCCGTCGACGGTGATGACACCGTTTGTGATCGAACCGAGGACGCGCGCTTGGAGCTGTTCCAGGCGGCTGATTTCGACGACTTGTGCGCGCAGTGCGTCGAAGAGGCGCGCGTTCTCGATTGCGAGCGCGGCTTGATTGGCGAATGCGGTCAGCAGGTCGGGATCGTGCGGTGAGAAGAGGCCGGGCGTGATGCGGGAGTCGAGGTAGACGACGCCGATCGTGCGCGACTTGATCGCGAGCGGCACGCAGATGATCGACCGCAAGCGCAGCGCGCGCACCGACAGGTTCATGTTGAAGCGCGGGTCTTGCTGCGCATCCGTGGTGACGACCGGCTCGCCGGTTTCGAAGACGCGGCGCACCGTCGTGTGCGAGGGGCGCATGTCGCCGCCCTCGACCGCCTCGCGTTCGATTCCGTAGGTGGTCGTGAGTTCGAGCTTGCCCTCGGTGTTCGCGATCATCAGGAAGCCGCGCTCGGCCTTCATCACCTCGACGGCGGTGTCGAGGACGCGCCGCAGCACGACGTCCAGCTCGAGCGAGGAATTGACGGTCTCGGCAACACGACCGAGCGTGCGAAGCTTGTTCAACTCGCGTTCGGCGTTAGTTCCCGTCGCCGCAAGCCGGCTTTGGAGACCGGCCCGTTCGAGCGCTAGCGTCTCGTAGGCGCGCTCGGCGCCCGCAACGGCGGCGAGGAGCGCGGGGTCGCCCGTCGCGGCTGCACGCTGGCGTAGGGCAGCGAGAGCGTCGAGCCCGGTCTCGGACGTGTTCATCGCGTCACCCGTGGCGTGCGACCATACGGCACCCGCCATGCTTCCTCACATTCCGGCAACCTTCCGCTCACACGCGAGGAGCACGATCTCGGCATGACCACCGATCCCATCGACTCCACCGTCGGCGCCTCCCTGGCGGCACGTGAGCGTGTCGCGCGCCTCGCCCCGACCGCCGCGCACGACGAGCGCACCGCCGCGCGACTGGCGCAGGCCGCCCTCTTCGAAGAAGCGCTTCTCGGCGCGCTCCGCGCCCACATCGCCGAGCTGCGGACCGTCGCGCGATGAGCGAGCTCGACCTGCTCACGGTCGCGGCCGACGGCATGGGCGTGCAGCGCACGCTCCTCGACGTCGCGGCGCGCAACGTCGCGGCGGCGCAAGCCGCGACGCCGCAGCACCCGTATCCGCGCTTGGTGGCGCATTTCGCCGCGGCCGACGCGGACGACGCGTTCTTCGAGCCGAGCGGCGATGATGACGACGGTCGCGCGGGAACGCGGTTCCTCGGCGCGACGCCGGGCGGCGAGGCTGCCGACGCGCTGACCGAGATGATCGCGGTGCTGGACGCACAGCGCGCGTACGAGGCGAACGCCAGCGTCTTCGACGTCGGCAAACGTCTTGCGGAACGCACGCTCGACCTGGGCCGCCTCTGATGCGCGTCGATCAGCTCGTCCCCGACGCCGCGCCCCCGTCCGTCAACGTCACACCGCTGCCAATCCCCGGCGCCGCTACTGACGGCGGCGCGAATGCGTTCGCGCGGCTCGTCGATGCGGCAGGCGCGATCCTCGATCGCGCTGATCTAGCCGAAGCAGCATTCGCGGCACATCGTGGTGGGCTTCAGGAGATGGTCGTCGAACGTGCGCGCGCCGACATCGCGCTCCAGGTCGCGGCGACCGCGTCGCAGCGCGCTGCCCAGGGGCTCGCGACGCTGCTCGGGATGCAGCTGTAGTTCATGTCGTTCGCCGCTCTGCTCGCGCGTCTGCGCGCGTCGTCGCCGCGCGTGCGGCTCTTTGGTGCGTTGGCGTTCATCGCGCTGGTCGGTGTTGCAGCGATCGGGTTTGCCGCCTCGCGCGACACGCGCGTCGCGCTCTTCGCGACGCCGCTGCGCCCGGATCAGCTCGGCGAGGTCGAACAACGGCTCGCCGCGTGGAACGTGCCGTACGCCGCGAGCGCCGACAATGTGCGCGTCGCGCGCGGTGCGCGCGGCGGCTTGCTGCTGCGTCTGGCCCTCGCCGGCGTGCCGCACGCACACCTCGCGGGAACCGACGAGGCCCTCGCGCACGTCGGCGCGCTCACGCCGCAGGCCGTGCTCGAGGCGCAGACGCGCGACGCGCTCGCGGCCGACCTCGCGCTCGGGCTGCGCGGGCTCGACGGCGTCGCCGACGCGCGGGTCGTCATCGCACCGCCGAGCGCGGGCGTCTTCGCCGATGACGAGCGCCGCGACGCGAGCGCGAGCGTGCGCGTGACGCTCGTCCCCGGCGCGCATCTCTCCGCACGCACCGTCGCCGGAATCAAGGCGTTCGTTGCCGGCGGTGTCGCGGGACTTGCTGCGGAACGCGTCGCCGTCCTCGACGACCGTGGACTGATCCTCGACGCCGACGCGAGCGACGGGAACGACGTGCAGGCCGCGCTGCAGAGTGCGCTCGACGCCGCGTTCGGTGCCGGCGCGACGATCGTGCGCGTCCATCGCGAGCCGCTCGGCGAAGCGCGCGACGTGCGCGACGTCCGTCGCGCGGCGCTCGGCGGCAGCGTCGCGCGCAGCAGCAGCGACGAACGCTACGCCTCGAACGCGAAGAAGTACTCGAAGACGAGCGCGAGCGAGGACCACGGCAGCGAAACGCACGAGGAGCACCGCACGCGTGGAGCCGACGCGACCGCGCGCTTGACCGTCGCGGTGTTCGTCGATAGCGCCCGCGGTCTCGACCTCGCGAAGATGCGCGCGCTTGCGGCTGCGGTCGCCGGCGTCCGACCGGACCGCGGCGACGTCATCAGTGTCGAAGCGGTTCCCTTCAGCGAGGGCACGTCACACGCGACGCGCGGCGCCCATGCGCCAGGCTGGCTTCTCGCGTTCGCGAGCATCTTGCCACAGCTCATCACCGCCGCTGGACTCGTCCTCGTCGTCGCAGTCGGGATCAAACCGCTGGCCTCACTTGCCGTTCGCATCGCCGAGTCGAGTGCAGCACGCGGTACGGCGCGCGCGTCGGCTGGCATCGCTCCCGACCGCGTCCGCGCGGCACTGGCCGCCGAGCCACCACACATCGCCGCCGCGATCATCGCCGGACTCCCGACGACCACTGCCGCCGCCGTTCTCGAACTCTACGCACCCGACGAACGCACCGCGATCGTGCGCCGTCTCCCTCGCGCAAACACCGCCCTCGTCCCGAACCCCGAGGATCTCGTCGATGCCCGCTGAATTCATCGCGCTCGGCGATCTGCTGCGACCGCGCGGCGTGGCAACCGGCAATCCGACGGGCGATGCCGCAGACTCCGTCGCGGCCGCCGATTCAGAAGGGCCGGCGGATGCAGTCGGTGCGTCAGCAGGTGTCACAGAGGCGTCTGCGGATGCGGTGACGGCGAACGATTCCGTGCACGCGGCGCTGCGCGATGTACGGCTCTTTCGTGCGCGGCTGGCCGACGTGCTCGATGCTACCGTCGCGCGGATGCTACGTCACCTCGCGGCGGACGTGCTCGTTCGGGAGTTGCGACTCGCGCCATGCGACCTTCGTGCGCTCGTGCAGCGCGCGCTGGGTTGCGCACCGGCTGTGCGCGTGCGGTTGACTCCGGACGACCTGGCGCAAATGGCGCTGGACGACCGCGGCCCGGTCGGACACGACGCCGAGGCTGTGGATGTTGTCGCTGACGGCTCGCTCGCGGCGGGCGATGTGGTGGTCGAAGTCGTCGGGGGCGTTCTCGACCTACGTCTTGGCGTGCGACTTGCCGATGTGTTGGAGGCATTCGCGTGACGGGGCGGAGCGTTGGAAACGTCGTTGCGGTGCGGGGGCATCTGGTCGAGGTCGCGCTGCCGTTTGCGCGCGTCGGCGACGGCGTGCGGATCGGTGAAGACGCGCACGCGGTGGATGGTGGCGGGCGTAGGCTCGCAGGGCGGATCACGTCGATGCAAGACGGGCGTGCATTGGTCGCGCCGTTCGGCACACTCGATGGAATTGCGATTGGAGCGCACGTTGCAACCGATCGGCATGCGCTCGCGATCCCGCTCGGTACGCCGTTGCTGGGACGCGCGATCGACGGCGCGGGTGTTCCGCTCGACGGTGGCCCGCCGCCTCGGGGGCGGCTCGTTCCGGCGGTGGCGGTTCCGCCTGCGATCGGTGCGCGGCTGCCGTGCAGCGTGCCGTTGTGGACGGGAGTGCGTGCGCTGGACGGACCGTTGGCGTTCGGGCGCGGGGCGCGGATCGGGGTGTTCGGCTCGCCGGGCGCCGGGAAGTCGACGCTGCTCGATGCCGTCGTGCGCGGGGCGCAGGTCGATGCGGTGGTCGTGGCGCTCGTGGGTGAGCGTGGGCGTGAGGCGGAGCGGTGGATCGCCGCGCTTGGTTCGCGGACGTCGATCGTCTGCGCGACGGCGGACCGACCGCCGGGAGAGCGCGTGCGGGCTGCCGAGGTTGCGTTCGCGCAGGCGGCAGCGTTGCGTGCGCGCGGGCTCGACGTCCTACTCGTGGTCGATTCGCTGGCGCGGGTGTGCGGCGCGGCGCGGGAGATCGCGCTCGGGACCGGGGAGCCGGTTGGGCGGGGTGGCCACCCTGCTTCGGTCTTCGCCTTGCTGGGTCGGCTCGTCGAAGTGGCGGGAGCCCTGCGGTCGGGAAGCGTCACGCTGCTCGCCACCGTGCTGTCCGACGGGCCGGACGAACACGACCCGGTCGCCGAGGCGGCGCGGGCCGCCCTCGACGGCCACGTCGCCTTGAGTCAGCGGCTCGCGCGGGCCGGGCACTTTCCGGCGATCGACGTCGTCCGCAGTGCGAGCCGGACGCTGGCGGACGTCGTCTCGCCCGAGCATCGCCATGCGGCGGGCGTCGTGCGGGCGGCGGTTGCCGCGCTGGACGAATCGCAGGAGGCGCGGGCGCTTGGATTGGTGCCGACGGAGCCGTTCCTGCTGCGGTGTCTGGCGCAGGAACGGGCGCTGGAGCGCTTTCTTCGCCAGGGGCCCGGGCCGTCAAGCGCGCAGGAGACGCTCACGGAGCTCCTCCGACTCGCCGATACCCTCGATGATGGACGTCTTCGCTGAGATCTCCGCGGTCCAGAACCGGATCGCCGAGATCACCGGCGCACCCGCGCCGGGAAGCGCGCAGCCCATGCCCGTCGCCTCTGCGGCGCCGGCCGGGGGACCGCGCTTCGCGAACGCGCTCGCCTCCGCGCTGCGGAGTGCGAATCCCGACGTCGGCTTGCCGCCCGCCGGTCCCGATGGGCCCGGCAGCGGTGCGCCCGCGCCGGTCCCGCCGGAGCAGATCGACGCGCTGGTCGAGCAGAACGCCGCGACCTGGCAGGTCGAGCCGGCGCTGCTCAAAGCCGTCATCGCGAACGAGTCGGGATTCGACGCGAATGCGACCTCGAAGGTCGGCGCCCAGGGGCTCATGCAGCTCATGCCCGAGACCGCGGCGTCGCTCGGCGTCCGCGACGCGTACGATCCGGTGCAGAACGTGGCCGGCGGCGCGCGCTACCTGCGCGGGCTGCTCGACCGCTTCGGCGGTGACAAGCGTCTCGCGGTCGCGGCCTACAATGCGGGCCCGGAAGCGGTGGAGAAATACGGTGACGTGCCTCCGTATGCCGAGACCCGCAGTTACGTCCAGAACGTCCTGGCTTCGTACGACAAGTACGGCGGCAGCGGCCGCTAGCGTCGCGCTGCTCGCGCTCGTCGCGCCTGCCGCCGCGCGGCGCGGGGGCGGTCGCGACGTGCCCGTCGCGACGATCCTCGCGGCGTACGACAAGGCGACGCACGCCGCCGACGTGACGACGTTCGCCGCCGAAGGGACGCTGAACGGCGAAGGGCTGACCGGGACGTACCGTATCGTGCGCGACGGGCGCAACGAGCGCGAGGACGACGTGCTCGGCCCGCGTCACGAGACGTCGCTGCGGCTCGGCGACCGGCTGTACGTGCGCAACGCGAACGGCAACGTGCGCGAGCTGAAAGGCTTCTTGCGCCGGCGCGCGCTGACCGAAGATTTGCTCGACTCCGGCGCGTTCATCGAGCATCCGGAGTTGTCGCGCTTCGTCGGCTGGGGCGACGTCGGCGGAACGAAGGCGTGGCGGCTCGAGGTCGACGCGAAAGGCGGCGAGCCGGAGACGTTGTGGATCGATTCGTCGAGCGGGCTTCCGCTGCGGCTCGAATATCTCGACGGCGACGGTCCGTCGTTCGTGGACTACAGCGACTGGCGTGACGTCAAGGGGCGCAAGATCGCGTTCCGCAACGTCGTCAGCGACGGCGATCACCGGTTCGACACCGTGCAGCAGACGACGTCGGTCACGCTCGACGAGCCGGTCGATCCGGCGAACTTCGCGCCGCTCGCGCCGCGGCTGCTCGCGACCGATCGCGTCCACACCGTTCCGCTGATCGAACGTGAAGGCCACGTCGGCGTGACGGTGCGCATCGCGAACAAGGACTGGTTCTTCCTGCTCGACACCGGCGCGCAGTCGATTCTCGTCGACAGCGCCGTGCTGCAGGCCGCGGGCGTGACCGGCGAAGGCGCGATGGAGGTGCGCGGTGCCGCGCGCAGCGGTGGTCTCACGGCGGCGACGCTGCCGCGGCTGGAGATCGACGGCGCGGCGATGGACGACGTCGTCGTCTCGTCGATCGACATCGGGCGCAACCTCGGCGGCGGGCTGAAGATCGACGGCATTCTCGGGTATCCGTTCTTCGCCTCGGCGGTCGTCGAGATGGATTTCGCCAAGCATCTCATGCGCTTCGGTCCGCCCGGCTCGTTCGCGCCGCAGGGGACCGCGGTCGCGCTCGACGTCGACCGCGAGCTGGCCGAGGCGACGCTGATGATGAACGGCCATCTCGACGCGCCGTTCATCGTCGACACCGGGAACAGCGGCGAGATGCTGCTCTACCGGCCGTTCCTCGACGCGCATCCCGGGATCGTGCCGTTCTCGGCGACCGCGTCGTGGAACTACGGGATCGGCGGCGCGAACGCGACGTACCGGACCTCGCTCGACGACTTGAAGATCGGCGGGGTCGACTTGTACCGCCGGACCGTCGACGTCGTGCTCGCCAATCAGGGCGCGTTCGCCGACCGCGTCGACGCGGGGAACGTCGGGCTCGGCGTGCTCAGCAATTTCGTCGCGACGTTCGATCTCGGCAACGCCACGATGTACCTCGCGCCCGGCATCGCGTTCGACGACGGGCGCCGGCGCACGGCGCGCATGTAGCGAACGCCGGCAACACCACGGTCACGCGCCGGTCCCGGCGCACGCGTACGCTCGCGGACGGAGGGACCAATGGAGCAGACCACCGGCGTCGCGGTTCTTGCGACGCACCTCGTCACCGACCGGCGCGCGCTCTCGCAAGCCTGGTACAGCGCGCTGCGCCTCGCCGAACCGTCACCCCGCCCGCGAACGCCGTCGCAACGCGTCGCGCCGTCGAAAGCGATGGCCCAGCGGCGAACGGAGTCGTCGAACAGCGCGTTGGCGCGCATGCGCCGATCGTGCGCAGGGACGTCGCCCGGCGCCGGATCGCTGCGACCACGCGGTGAGACGGCGCGCGCCGATTCCGGCGTACACGTTTCCGAGCGTCGCGTGCTCGCGCGGCGGATCGCGCACGACGTAGCCCGCGGGACGGCGGACCATACGACCCGTTCGTTCGCCATGCGCCTGGACGGCGGACGCGTGCACGTTTTCGTCCGCGGCGACGGCACACGAATTCGCATCGTCGCGGTCTGCGCGGAAGCGCTGCGGTCGCGTGTCGAGCGCGCGCTCGCACAGGCGCGGTTCGCGCTCGCGGGACGCGGCCTGCGCGCGGAGGCGGCGTGATGACCGCCTCGCCGCTGGACGCGTACGAGCGCGTCGCTGCACGCGCGCAGGACCTGCGCGATGCGTTCCGTTCCGGTGCCGTTCCGTTCGACGACGACGTGCGGACGGCACCGCACGTCGTGCGTTCTGCCGATCCGCTGAGCGCGGTTCCGCCGCCGGGCGCGTGGCTCGTCACGCGCGGTGCCGACGGCGCGCGTGCCTATGAACGCGACGGCGCGCTCTCGCTCGCGGACGGCGTGCTGCGGACGCGCGACGGCGCCGAGGTGCTCGGGTATCCGGGCGGCGACGCGCGCGGGGCGGTTCCCGTCCCGCTGCGCGTGCCCGAGGTGGATCGCGCGCTTGGGCGCGCGGCGGACGCGCGGCTCGAAGCGGACGGCACCGTCGCGTACACGCGGGCGGCGATCGACCCGCGAACGGGCGTGCGCAGCGCCGAGCGCGTCGTACTCGGACGCGTCGCGCTGGCGCGCTTCCCCGCGGGGACGCAGACAGCGCGGCTCGATGCGGCGCGCGTCGCTGCGCCGGCCGGTGTCGTGCCGCATCTCGGCACGCCGGCGGACGGATCGTTCGCGCCGCTGGCGACGTTCAGCCGGGATGCGGGGTCGATCGACGTCGCCGCGGGTGTCGCGCGGCTCGACGAGGCGTACCGCGCGTTCGAGGCGATCGGCGCCGCGGTGAAGGCGAAGGCAGGGATGCAGAAGACGACCGTGGAGCTGGTGCGATGATCGCCGACGCGCGCTTCGGCTCGAGCGACGGACGCGTGCGCCGATTGCGGTTCGTGCGGCGCGCGTCGATCGCGCTCGACGCCGCGTGCGCCGTGGCGAACGGCATCCGCGAACTGCTGCGCGAGCTGTTCGGTGCGGACTGCGAGCTGCTCATCGGCGAACCCGCCGCGCTCGACGCACACGCGTGGTCGCAGCTCGCGCAGGACGCGTTGCTGTTCCTCAGCCGCGGGCGGCGCACCGACGTCGTGCTCGTGCTGCCGCGGCGAGACGCGCGCCGGCTCGTCCTGCGCGCGTTCGGCGAGCCGGACGCGAGCGCGCCGCTCCCCGAAGCGGCGTGCTCGGCGCTCGAACTGCACGCGCTCGAACGGATCGCGGCGCGGTGCGCGGCGGCGTGCGACCCGCTCGGCGCGGAGGCGTGCGAACGGACGCGTGCGGTCGCCGCGGCCGACCTGCCGCGGTGCAGCGCCTACTTCGACGTGCGGGTGCGCGCGCCGGTCGGGCTGACGCTCGGGATCGGGATCGTGCGCGATCTGCCGGATCCGGCCCCCGCGCGGATGCTGGCGCCCGACGCGCTCGATTCGGTCGCCGTGGAAGCGCGCGCGGTCTTCGCGGAGGGGACGCTCGACGCCGCGGGATTCGTGAAGATTTCGCCGGGTGCGATCGTGAAGCTGGACACCAAGGTCGGTGCTCCGGCATCCTTGAATCTCGGCGACATGCGCCTCGCAGTGGGCGTCGCCGGCGTCGTCGCGTCACGGACCGCGTTTCTGGTCCGCGACCTCGCCTCCGGAGCCGTCCCCACATGATGATGACCGAGCAAGGCAAGAACCTCGACCTCTTGATGAACGTGCCGCTCAAAGTAACGGCTGAGCTTGGCACGTGCAAGATGCTGGTCCGCGACATCCTCAAGCTCGGGACGGGGTCGATCGTCGAGCTGGACCGCCTGGCCGGCGGCCCGGTGGACCTACTCGTCAACGACCGGCTCGTCGCGCGCGGCGAGGTCGTCGCGATCGACGAGAACTTCGGCGTGCGCGTCACGGAGCTGATCGAAAAGCCGTAACATCGCGGCCACGCCGCGGTCGCGCGCGGAGCGCAGGATCGTCGCATGGACGACCTACTCCGCATCGCGCAGCACGGCCGCGCGTCGCTTCCGCTCGACGTGCTGGCGGCGCTCACGCTGCTCTCCGTCGCACCGTTCGTGCTAGTTCTGTCGACGTCGTTCGTGCGGATCGTCGTCGTGCTGTCGCTGGTCCGGTCCGCGATCGGCGCGGCGACGCTCCCGCCGAACGCCGTCCTGACCGGCCTCGCGCTGGTCCTCACCGGCGTCGTCATGGCACCGACGTTCGAAGCCGTCCAGCGCGACGCGATCGCCCCGTACGCGGCCGGCCACCTCGGACCGTCGGCGTTCCTCGACCGCGCGAGCCGCCCGCTGCGACGCTTCATGCTGCGTCAGGCCAAGGCGCGCGAT
>JAFAMK010000085.1 GCA_019233415.1 Vulcanimicrobiota bacterium | reverse complement strand
CGGGAACTCGACGTCGACGACGTTGCCGAGGACTTGGACGACCTTCCCGGTCGCGAGGGTGGTGGAGGTGGCGCTCACGTGCGTGCTTTCCTTGGGCTATCCGGCGAGTGCTTCCGCGCCGCCCACGATCTCAAGGATTTCCTTGGTGATCGCGGCTTGGCGCGCTTTGTTCATCTCGATCGTGTTCTGATCGATCAGCTTCTTGGCGTTGTCGGTGGCGTTGTTCATCGCGACGAGCTGTGCGGCGTAGAACGCCGCGTTCGTCTCGAGCATCGCCGAGTACAACGTGAATTCGAGGTACTTCGGCAGCAATCGCCCGAGCACGAACTCCGGCGAGGGCTCGAACTCGACCGCGCCGCGCGCGCCGCCTTCGGGTCGCTCGCCGGCAGTGATCGGGAGGAGCTCGCGCACCTCGGGCCGCTGCGTCATCATGTTGACGAGCTTCGGCGCGATCAGCGTCAGCGTCGCGATCTTCCCGCCGACGAAGTCGTCGGTGACGCGGCGCGCCAGCGCCTGCGCGGTCGCGAACATGTCGCCCTGCGCAAGCGGCCAGAACTCCAGCGTCGGTCCCTTCTGGCGGCGCAGCGCGTTGCGGCCCTTGATCCCGACCGAGTACCACGCGAGGTCCGCGTGCGCGCGGCCGTGGATCTCGCCGGCGCGGATCAGGTTCCCGTTGAACGAACCGGCGAGCCCCTTGTCGGCGGTCATCAGGATCACGCCGCCCGGTACGTTCGCCGCGCCCGGTTTCATGAACGGATGGTCGACCGAGCCGACGTTCGCGATCAGGTCGCGCAGCATCGCGCCCATCGCGTCCGCGTACGGGCGCGACTGCTTCTGCAGCGCTTCGGCACGCCGAATCTTCGCCGCGGCGACCTGCTTCATCGCCTTGGTGATCTGCTGCGTGCTCTTGAGCGACCGAATCCGGTCGCGGAGATCGCGAACCGACGGCACTCAGAACCCCTTGTTGAAGTCTTCGATCGCCGCGACGAGCTGCTTCTCGACGTCGTCCGAGAGCGACTTCGTGGTGCGGATCGTCTCGGGGACCGCCGGGTACTTCTCGTGGACGAACGCGACGAAGCGATGTGCCCAGTCGCCGACGCGCGCGACCGCGATCGCGTCGAGGTAGCCGCGCGTCGCGGCAAAGATCAGCGCGACCTGGTCTTCGACCGGCTGCGGGTCGAGCTGCGGCTGCACGAGGACCTGCGTCATCTTGTCGCCGCGGTTGAGCTGCTGCTGCGTCGCCTTGTCGAGGTCCGACGCCAGCTTCGCGAACGCGGCCAGCTCGCGGTACTGCGCGAGGTCCAGCTTGAGGCGGCCGGCGACCGACTTCATCGCCTTGATCTGCGCCGACGAGCCGACGCGCGAGACCGAGATGCCGACGTCGACGGCGGGCCGGATGCCCTGGAAGAAGAGCCCGGTCTGCAGGTAGATCTGGCCGTCGGTGATCGAGATGACGTTGGTCGGGATGTACGCCGAGACGTCGCCGGCCTGCGTCTCGATGATCGGGAGCGCGGTGATCGAGCCGCCGCCCTTCTCGTCGGAGAGCTTCGCCGCGCGTTCCAACAAGCGCGAGTGCAGGAAGAAGATGTCGCCCGGGTACGCCTCGCGGCCCGGCGGGCGGCGCAGCAGCAGCGAGACTTCGCGGTACGCCTGCGCGTGCTTCGTGAGGTCGTCGTACACGACCAGCACGTCCTTGTTCTGGTACATGAAGTACTCGGCCATCGCGCAGCCGGCGAACGGCGCGATCCACTTCAGCGACGCGGGCTCGGACGGCGAGACGGTGACGATGGTCGTGTACTCCATCGCGCCGTGCTTCTCGAGCGTCTGCTGCAGCGCCGCGACGGTCGAGTTCTTCTGCCCGATCGCGACGTAGATGCAGATGACGTTCTGACCCTTTTGGTTGATGATCGTGTCGATCGCGATCGCCGTCTTGCCGGTGCCGCGGTCGCCGATGATCAGCTCGCGCTGGCCCTTGCCGATCGGGATCAGCGCGTCGATCGCGCGGATGCCGGTCTGCAGCGGCTGCTTGACCGACTGGCGCTCGATG
>JAFAMK010000056.1 GCA_019233415.1 Vulcanimicrobiota bacterium | reverse complement strand
GTCCTCGGGCCGGTCGAACGCGAGCGCGATCCCGGCTCGTTGTGCGACCGCGCGCGCGAGGTCGGCGAGCACGACGAACTTCGGGTGGTTCACGGTGTGCATGAAGCAGCCCGTGCGCGCCCAGCGCTCGAACGCCACGTCGAGCGGGAGGTCCGCCGCCTCGGCAACCTCGAGCATCACGCTACGCGCCGTCTCCCAGTAGCGCGCATAGCCAAGTCGCTCGAACGCGTCGTCGCCGAACAGCCGCACGGTCTGCGCGACGCTCAGCTCGCGCTGCCAGCCGTAGAACGCTAGCGCCGAATGGTTGCCGGCAAGCGGCCCTGCGATTCGCCCTTCGGGACCGCGCACGCGCACGAGGTCGGGATGAAACGCGTTGAAGAACAGCATCGGGTACGTCGCCGCGCGCGCCGCCTTGGTCGTGGGCATCGCGCGGCGCTCGACGCGACCGACCTGCCACAGCAGCGCGTCGCCGGCCGCGACGTCGCTCAAGTCGTCGTCGAACGAGCGCGCGACGAACGTCTCGCGCGGCGCCATCATCGCAAGGCACTGCGCGAGCGCCGAGGCCTGACAGGTGCCGACGACGTGAACGATCACGCGCTAGCGCGTCTTCGTGGTCGCCGAGACGTAGTGGACGCGCACGCGCACGAGGTTCGGCGAGATTTGGACCGTCGAGACGTCGTCGCCGTGCGCGTCGACCGCGCTCGCCCGCATCATGTCGTCGTGGACCGACGGCGCGCTGGGCATGTCGACGTGGACGCGCACGCCCATCACTTTCGCCAGCTCGGCCGTCGTGCCGCGCAGCGTCGCGCGCGGCGGGCTGACCTCGGCCGACTCGACGACGACCTTGTGCTGGTCGCCGCCGTAGTCGATGCCGACCGGAACGATGTGGTCCTCGATGCGGTCGAGCAGCACGTTGACGTTCCCGGGCGAGATCGACTTGAGCGCGAGGTCGCCGACGGCGACCTTCACCTGCACGTAGTGCGGGCCGGGCTCGTCGATCCCGCTCAGGTCGAGCACCGCCTGCACCTGGTCGGGCTTCGGCGGCGCGCCGTTGCGCGGCGCCTCGACGACGACCGTCGCGGTCTTCTCGTTGTACTGCGCCTGGTAGCCGGGGTGCAGCCCCGTCACGACGATCGGAACGTAGAGCGTCTGGTCGAACCGCGCCGTCGTTCCCGGCGCGGCGGCGAGGTGAAAGTAGCCCCACGCGCCGAGCGCGAGGCACACCGCCAAGACCTTAAGTCCGAAGTTGTTCCTGAGAAGGTTGAGCACGCGGGACCCGGGTCAGCAGATTGGCGAGGAGGCCGCCCTCGGCCTTGGCGGCCCGGCGCGTCGGGCGAATGCAGGCGGACAAGACGCGGCGCAGCCGTTCTTCGTCGTCGATCGGGACCGAGAGCCGGCCCGCGCGCGCGACCGAGACCAGACCGCTCTCCTCGCTCACGACGACGACGACCGCGTCGGTCTGTTCGGTGAGCCCGACCGCGGCGCGATGGCGCGTTCCGACGTGGCGGTCGACCGCGAGCGTGTTGTCGCTCAGCGGCAGGAAGCAGGCCGCGCCTTCGATCAGCAGGTCGCGCACGATCGCCGCGCCGTCGTGGAGCGGCGAGGTCTTGTTGAAGATCGCCAGGACGAGGTCGAGCGAGAGCCGCGCGTCGAGCGCGGTTCCGCTCTCGACGTACTCGCGCAGCCCCGTCTGCTGCTCGATCACGATCAGCGCGCCGAGCCGCTGGCGCGCGAGCACGAAGCCCGCGTGCGCGACGATCCGAATCTGCTCGGCCGCGACCTCGTCCTCGGCGCGCCGGTCGCGCACGAAGAGCCGACCGCGCCCGAGCTGTTCGAGCCCGCGCCGCAGCTCCGGCTGGAACACGATCGGCAGACCGACCGCCGTTCCCAGCAGGAGGTACTGCATGACCGTGGCGAGGACGAGCAGGTGCAGCAGGTTCGAGACGGCCAGAATCACGACCAGCACGAACAGACCCAGCATGATCTGCACGGCGCGCGTTCCGCGGATGAGGAGCAGCAGATAGTACGTCAGGACCGACGTCGCGACGATGTCGATCGCGTCGGTGACCGTGAAGTGGATCGGGATCGGCGGCCAGCTCACCGGCGCATCCCCCCGTCGGCGAGGTACGTCTCGACGATCCGCGATGCATCGAGTTCGGGATCGCCCAGGCCCGCCGCCGCGATCGCGGCCGCCTCGTCGAACGCCATCTCGCCCGGCGTGCGCGCGGGGACGAGGACCGACTCGATCGCAACCAGGTCGTCGATGAGGTCGGCCGAGGTCACGGCGTCGTCGAAGCGGACCGTCACGTCGGGGCCGTCCTCGTGCACGTCGAGGACGCCGACCGGGCCGCCCGGACCGCGCAGCGCGTCGACGACGTTCGCACGTGCGAGCGGGTCGGCAAGGGTCACGCTGCGGCTAACGATCACGGTCGATCAGATGTTCGCGTGACCGACGACGGACTCCGCCGGGCCCGCGTGATCGCGGTCGGCCGCAACGCGGCGTGGATCGTCGCCGAGGACGAGAGCGAACCGCGCCTGGCCTCGCTGCGCAAGGGCGCGCGCCACGCGATGCTCGTCCCGGGCGACCTGGTCGAGGCGAAGCAGATCGCGGACGACCGCGTGGTCGTCGACACGGTCCACCCGCGCAGCTTCGCGCTGGTCCGGCGCACCGGCGGCGGCCGCGTGAAAACGATGGCCGCGAACGTCGACACGATCGCGGTCGTCGCGGCGCTGGTCGAGCCGCCGCTGCACCTGGCGATGGTCGACCGGCTCGTCGCGTTCGCGCTGCAGCACGAGGTCGATCCGCTGCTGCTGCTGACGAAGGCCGACCTCGCCGGCGAGGACGCGGCGGAGCGCGTCGCCGCGACCTACCGCGCGGTCGACGTTCCGACGCTGATCCTGCAGCCGAAGGCCGGGCGCGGGATCGACGGGCTGCGCGAGCTGCTCGCGGGCCGGCGCGCCCTGCTGGTCGGCAACTCCGGGGTCGGCAAGTCGAGCATCTTCCGCGCGCTCGGCGGGATCGGGGTCGTCGGCGACCTCTCGCGTTTCGGCCGTGGCCGGCAGACGACGACCTCGGCGCGGCTGGTCCGGCTCGGCGCGGGGTTCCTCATCGACAGCCCGGGAATCGGCGAGTTCGAGCTGGACCCGCTCCCCGCCGCCGAGGTCGGCTGGCTGTTCCCGGAGATGCGCGAGCCCGCGACCCGCTGCCGGTTCGCCGACTGCCGGCACCTGACCGAGCCCGACTGCGCGGTCCGCCAGGCGGTCGCCGAGGGCCGGATCGCGCCGAGCCGCTACGCGTCCTACGAGGAGATCGTCGCCGGGACGCCGGCGGCTCCACGAGCCGCCAACTAGGGGGGACGGCGACGCCGGGTGTGGGCTACCATCGCTGGTAGCGCGCCGCCGTCCCGGACCCTATGATGCGGTACCGCTTGCCAACCCGTCTACTACCCAACGGTCAGGAATCGGTATGGGCATGCAGGTTCTGGACGGGTGGGGGCGTTTGTGGTAGTCTACTCCTCGTGCCCAACATCAAAGCTGCGGTGAAGTGGGTCCGCCAGAGCGAGAAGCGCACGGTGCGGAACCTCGACACGAAGACGCGCCTGAAGACGCTGTTCAAGAAGGCGAAGGCTGCGAACGATCCGGCCGTCACGTCGTCGGTCGAGGCGCAGTTCGACAAGGCGGCAGGCCGCGGGATCATTCATCCGAACAAGGCCGCCCGCAAGAAGGCGCGGCTGGCGCGCGCGGTCGCGAAGCAAGCCACGCGCTGAGCTCCGCCGCCAAACGAGAAGCGAAGAAGGCCACCCGCGAGGGTGGCCTTCTTCTTTGTCGTGCCGCGCTGCTGGACTAGCGCGTCGGACGCGGGCTCGGAGTGGGGCTCGGCGTCGGCGACGGGGTGTCGGTCGGCGCCGGGGTCGGGGTCGACGTCGGCGCCGGGGTCGCGCACGAACCGTGGTGGTGGTGATGGTGGTCGCCGTCACCGTCGTGGTGGTCGCCGTCGTTGTCGTCGCTGTCGCTGCTGCGGCGCTCGTCGCGCGCATTGCGGCCCGGGGTGGGCGTCGCGGTCGGAGCCGGCGTCGGGCTGGCGCTCGACGTGCAGCAGTCATGGTCGCCGTGGTGACCGTCGCCATCGCCGTCGCCGTGGTGGTCGCCGTCGTTGTCGCCGTCGTCACCGCGACGGTCGAAGTCGCGGGCGCCACGGCTCGGGGTCGGCGTGGCGGTCGGGGTCGGGGTGGGGCTGGCGCAGGCGTCGTCATCGTCGTCGCCGTGGCGGTCGCGGTCGCTGACCGTCTTCGTCGTCGATGCGGCGGCCGTGCTGACCGACTGGGTGGAGCGCGCGGCGCTCAGTGCGTTCGTCGAAGCGGGGCTGAACGGTGCGGTCGCGCTGCCACCCGAGCAAGCTGCTAGAGTCGCCGCCAGACCGATCGCGAACCATCCTGTGAGTCGCAAGAAAAGAACCTCCGTGTGTTGGGGTGGGCCCAATCCCAGTGTGCCATGTCACACGGGGGGTAGTCACCCCCCTTTATGCAAGGATTGCCTAACACACAGATTAGGCAGGCAGTCCCTCAGCCGTCGATCGTGATCGTCAGGCGCACGTGCTCGTCCGCGTCGGCGAGCGGAACGACGCGCTCGCGAATCGCGGTGCGCAGCGCGTCCATCTGCTTCGTTCGAATCGCTACGCGATAGCGCCATTCCTCGTTCACGCGCGCGACCGGATACGTTGCCGGACCGAGCACGTCGAAGCGCGGATCGCCGCGTAGCTGACTCGCCCACGTTTCGCTCGCCCGTTCGACCGCGCGGCGCGAGCGCCCGATCGCGCCGAGCTGCGCGACCGACGTGAATGGCGGCCAGCGCAGCGCGCGCCGTTCCGCCAGCTCGCCGCGCGCGAAGCCGTCGTAGTCGTGCTTCGCCGCGAACGTGACCGCCGGATGCTCCGGTGAGTACGTCTGCACGATCGCCTCGCCGGCGCGCGCGCGACCGCTGCGCCCGCAGACTTGCGTCAGCAGCGCGAAGGTGCGTTCCGCCGCGCGGAAGTCGGCGACGTGCAGATCGAGGTCGGCGGCGACGGCGCCGACCAGCGTGACGGTCGGAAAGTCGAGCCCCTTCGCGACCATCTGCGTTCCGACCAGCACGTCGCCGTCGTCGGCGAAACGTTCTAGCAGCCGCGCGTGGTCGCCGACGCGCGTCGTCGTGTCGGAGTCCATCCGCACGACGACGGCTTCGGGAAAGAGACGCTGCACCTCGTCGGCGACGCGCTGCGTCCCCGCGCCGAACCCGCGCACCGGCCCGACGCCGCAGCCCGCGCAGATGTCCGGCAGCGCCGTCTGAAAGTCGCACCAGTGGCAGCGCAGCAGCGACTCGGTGCGGTGCACGGTCAGTGAGGTCGAGCAGCGCGGGCACTCCGGCACGTGGCCGCAGGCGC
>JAFAMK010000374.1 GCA_019233415.1 Vulcanimicrobiota bacterium | reverse complement strand
ATTTCTTGCCCCCCTCCCCGGCAAGAATGCGGGCTGCCGCATAACCGATCCCGGAGGTGGCGCCGGTGACGAGCGCGATCGAATGTTTCATAGGTGGCTCCGTGGCGCAGAGGTTAGGCCGAACAGGGAGCTCCCCGCAACGGCAGGGTCGCTTGCCCCATTTCGAACTTTTTCGTACTATAATGGATCGGATGGCCAAGGGCAAGGAATTCCGAACTAAATGATTCAAAAAGCCGCTCGGCCGCGTGGGCGACCGCGCAGCTTCAACGAGAGCGCCGCGCTTGGAAAAGCGACCCAGGTGTTCTGGCGAAAAGGCTACGACGGCGTGACGATTGACGATCTCGTCGCCGGGATGGGCGTCGGGCGCCCGAGCCTGTATTCCGTCTTTGGGGACAAGCGGACGATATTTTTGCGCGTCCTCAAAGACTACGCCGAGAGGAAGGGCGCTCTGGCTGAAAAGGCGCTCCTCTCGCCGCCGGCTCTGCGCGACTCGCTCGCAAGCTTTATGAGGTTCAACGTCACAAGTGCGACCGAGAAAGGCAGCGCCCCGGGGTGTCTTCTCATGTGCGTCGCGCCGCTTGTGGACGATGCTGAGGTCCGGCAATTCATACGGAACGCTGCCAGCGGCGCCGTGGCCCTAGTAGCACGTCGTTTCCAAAGCGGGATCAGCGCGGGAGAAATCCCATCTGACTTTCCGGTCGCGGCACGCGCGAGCCAGGTCGTCGACCTTGCCCGCGGCTTGACGATGCGTGCACAGATGGGCACATCGCGTAGGAAGCTCCTCAAGGACGCCGAGGCAGCGGCCGACTTGGTGCTCCTGCCGCGGCGCGGAAATGCAATGCCGGAATCTTGAATCTAGCGGCCATCGCGCATTAGTGCGTGTGGGTGAAGTTGCCGAGGGGGATCCCGAGGTGCTCGATGCGGGCGAGGGCTTCGCGCATCCCGAGGGGTTCGGTCGGGCGGCCGACGCGGGCGAAGTAGCGTTCGGGGTCGATGTTCAGCGTTCGTGTTTGGACCAGCGTGACGGGGTGCGCGCTGAGGAATCGCTCGAAGGCCGCGACTTCGGCCGCGTCGTCGGTGACGCCGGGATGGGTTAGGTAGTTCAGCGAGACACGGAGGCCGCGCTCGACGGCGAGCGCGACGGATTCGAGGACGTCGTCGAGGTCGTAGCCCGTCGGGCGGTAGTATGCGGCGTAGACGTCCTTGCGGAACGAGTTCAAGCTAATGCGGACGGCTTGGAGTCCGGCGTCGATCAGGCGCGCGAGGCTCTTGGGGAGCGAGCCGTTCGTGTTCAGGTTGATCGTTCCGTTCGCGCGTTCGGCGCGAATCGCCGCGATCGTCCGTTCGATCGTCGTCACGCGCAGCAGCGGCTCGCCCTCGCAGCCTTGGCCGAAGGAGACGATTCCGTCGGGAACGCGTTCGAGGTGGCGGATCGCGATGCGCGCCAGGTCGCCGGCGTCGGCTTCGAACGCGACGCGCGTTTGCGGCGACGGCAGCCCCGCGTCCGGCTCCAGCTCGGAGATGCAGCCGACGCACGCGGCGTTGCAGCGCGGCGAGACCGGAAGCGCCGCTTCGCCGCGTTCGAGGAAGACGTTCTGCGCGGTGAAGCAGCCGTAGTCGCGCGAGCAGATCGCGAGCTGCGCCAGCGTGCGGTTGCGCGGATCGTCGGCCTGGCGCGCGCGCAGCAGCGCCTCCAGCTCGCCCTCGCCGAAATAGCGCGGCGTCCAGTCTTCGCTCTCGTCGGTCCGCATCGCGGCGACGTGCAGTTCGTCGTCCACGACGCAGGCGAACGTGTAGCCGAAGAGCGGAAGCGGCGGCGCGTCGGGACCGCTGCGGTAGGCGGGAAGCAGCAGGCGCGTGTAGCCGGCCGGCAGCAATGCGGCCAGCGCCGTGCGGCGCGAGGCAGTACCGCCGCCGGCGAGCAGCGGCATCCGGCCGGGGAGCATCGTGCTGACGGTCCCCGGTGGTGCCGGAATCAGTTCCTCACGGCGCGGCGGCCGTTCGAACCCGCCGTCGGCGAGCGGCGCGCGCGTCTCGTCGAAGTAGATGCGGCCGCGCGCGTCGGTGTATGCGAGGCCGACCGCGGCGCCGGTCGCGCCGTTCACGCGACGACTCGCTCGAACTCCCGCACCGCGTCGCCGACGAGCGTCGCGCGCACGCCGGGTTCCCACGTCACCTCGAGCACGCCGCCCGGCACGTGCAACGCCAGCGGCGAGGTTGCGTCGCCGGCCGCGATCAGGACCGCCGCGACGGCGACCGTGCCCGTTCCGCAGGCCTGCGTCGGTCCCGCACCGCGCTCCCAGTGGCGCACACGCCAGCCGTTGCCGGCGCGCGCGACGAAGTGTGCGTTCATGCCGTGCGGATACTGCGGGTCGTGCTCGATCCGCGGTCCGACGGTCGCGAGGTCGATCGCGTCGACGTTGTCGACGCGGATTACGACGTGCGGGTTACCGACGACGACCGGGATCGCGCGGTAGCCGTCGACGAAGTGCGGTTCGCCGAACACCGGCAGCGACACGTCGACCGCGACGCGGTACGGCGCGCGCCCGAGGATGCGGGTTGCGATCGGGCCCGCGAGCGTCTCGACGGTCGCGGTCGCCCAGCCGTCGTGCTCGTCGAGATAGCGTGCTACGCAGCGCATTCCGTTGCCGCACATCTCGGCTTCGCTGCCGTCGGCGTTGATGATTCGCATCCGCGCGTCGAAGCGCTCGGACGGCTCGACGAGCAGCACGCCGTCGGCTCCCAGCCCGTGCACGGGGTCACAGACACGCCGCGCGAACGCGGACGGATCGTCGAGGGGCGTGTCACGCTCGTCGACGAGGACGAACTGATTGCCCGTCCCGTTCGTCTTGACGATCGGGACCCCGGTCGTCACGGCGCGACGGCCTCGCCTTGGTCGGGAACGAGCGGCGCCGAGACCGCGCCGTTCGGCGAGATCGTCGAGACGGCGTGCTTGTAGATCAGGTGCGCCTTCTTCTCGAACTCGAGGACGATGGTGAACGGATCGAAGCCCTTCACGATCCCGCGCATCTGGAAGCCGTTGACGAGGAAGATCGTGACCGGGACCGCTTGGCGCTTGACCTCGGACAAGTAAGCGTCTTGCAGTGGCTGGGGACGAGGGGTCGCCATGAGACGAGGTTAGGCCCGCCGCGGAGACGCTCCCGCTGGAGACGCGCCTGCTAAGGAGGTGGCGCCGAGCGAGGGGGCACAGGAGCGCTCTCATGGCGTACGACGCGATCATCATCGGCGGCGGGCACAACGGGCTCGTCGCGGCGTGCTATCTCGCCCGCGCGAAGTGGAAGGTGCTCGTCCTCGAACGCCGCTACGTCGTCGGCGGCGCGTGCGTCTCGGAGGAGACGTTCCCCGGCTTCAAGGTCTCGACCGCAGCGTACGTCAACAGCCTCTTCCGCCCCGAGATCATCCGCGATCTGCGCCTGCGCGAGTACGGCTTCGAGCTGGTCGAACGCAACCCGTCGTCGTTCTCGCCGTTCCCCGACGGGCGCTATCTGCTGCTCGGCCCCGACGACGACCTCAACCGCCGCGAGATCGCGAAGTTCAGTGCCGCCGACGCCGCGGCGTATCCGCACTACGTCGCGATGCTCGAACGGGTTGCGACCGTGATCGAGCCGACGCTGACGCAGGTTCCACCGAACGTCGCGCGCCCGGGGCTCGGCGATCTCCTCTCGATGGGCCGACTCGGCCTGGATTTCAAGAAGCTCGACGGCGCGATGGGCGAGGCGCTCGAGATTCTCACCGGAGCGGCGCGCCCGATCCTCGACCGCTGGTTCGAATCGGAAGAACTGAAGGCCACGCTCGCGACCGACGCGATCATCGGCGCCTTCGCCTCGCCGTCGATGCCCGGCACCGCGTACGTTCTCTTTCACCACGTGATGGGCGAGACGAACGGCGCGCGCGGCGTGTGGAGCTACGTGCGCGGTGGCATGGGCGGGCTCACGCAGGCGCTGGCGAAGGCCGCGGTCGACCTGGGCGTCGTGATCCGCACGGAAGCCGAGGTCAGCCGCATCATCGTCGAGGGGAAACGCGCGGTCGGCGTCGTGCTCGCGAACGGCGAGGAGCTGCGCGCGCGCAACGTCGCGAGCAACGTCGACTGCCGGCTCACCTTCGAGACATTCCTCGGACCCGACGCCGTGCCGGCCGAGTTCCTCGCCGAGGTGAAGCGCATCGACTACGCGAGCGCGTCGGCGAAGATCAACGTCGCGCTCTCCGCGGTGCCGAACTACACCGCGTGCCCGGGCACGGAGCCCGGACCGCAGCACCGCGGAACGGCGCACTTCTGCCCCGACCAGGATTTCATCGAGCGTGCGTACGACGAGGCGAAGTACGGCCGCCCGTCGTCGGCGCCGGTCGTCGAATGCACGATCCCGTCGGCAGTCGATCCGACGGTCGCGCTGCCGGGGATGCACCTCATGTCCATGTTCTGCCAGTACGCGCCGTACCACCTCAAGGACGGCCGCTGGGACGAGGCGACGAAGAACGCGTTCGCGGACAGCTGCTTCGACGTCGTCGAGCAGTACGCGCCCGGCTTCAAGGCGTCGGTCGTCGACCGCCAAGTCCTCAGCCCGGTCGACATCGAGGAGAAGTTCAACCTGACCGGCGGGAACATTTTCCAGGGTGCGATGAGCCTCAACAAACTGTTCATGTTCCGTCCGGCGCCCGGCTGGGCGAACTATCGCACGCCCGTCGAGCACCTCTTCCTGTGCGGGTCGGCGGCGCATCCAGGCGGCGGTGTGATGGGTGCGCCAGGTTGGAATGCGGCGCGCGAGATGCTCCGGCACGGTTAGCGCAGCGAGGGGAGACGCAGATGGAGACGTTCGTCAAAGCGCAGGTGTCGCCCGGAGCGAAGACGCTCGATGCGCGCTGGTACTTGTCTGCCGACGTCTTCGCGCAAGAGCGCGAACGCATCTTTGCGCGCTCGTGGATCGCCGTTGGCCGCGCTGAACACGTTCCGAATGCCGGCGACTTCGTGCTGGCGGACGTCGCCGGCGAGAGTTTGATCGTCACGCGCGACCAGCACGGCGACGTGCATGCGCACTACAACGTCTGCCGCCACCGCGGAACGCGTCTGTGCACCGAGAGCGCCGGACGATTCGGCGGTTCGATCCAGTGCCCGTACCACGCCTGGACCTATGGCCTCGACGGCACGCTCCTTGCCGCGCGCACGATGGCCGAGGTCCCCGGCTTCGACCGCACCGACTATCCGCTGCGCTCGGCGGCAACCACGGTCCATGACGGCTTCATCTACGTGAACCTCGCGCCCGCCCCGGAGCCCTTCGCAACGGCGTTCGCGCCATTGCTCGACCGCTTCGCGCGCTGGAACGTCGGCGCACTGCGCGCCGTGCGGCCGATTACGTACGACCTCGCGTGCAACTGGAAGCTCGTCTTCCAAAACTACTCCGAGTGCTATCACTGCCCGCTGCTGCACCCGCAGCTCGACGCACTCTCGCCCTCAGACAGCGGCCGCAACGACTTGACCGAAGGACCGTTCCTCGGCGGCTTCTCCGAACTGCGCCAACCCGAAGGCAGCCTGACGATGACCGGTAGCACCGTGCGCGCCCCGCTCGGCGCAGTGGATGGCGACGACCTTCATCGCATCTACTACTACACGGTCTTCCCGTCGATGCTGCTCAGCCTGCACCCGGACTACGTGATGGCGCACTACGTCACGCCGCTCGCCGCCGACCGCACGCGCGTCATCTGCACCTGGCTCTTCGACCCCGCAACGATCGACGTACTCGACTTCGATCCAAGCGACGCGGTGGAGTTCTGGGACCTGACCAACCGCCAAGACTGGCAGATCAGCGAACAATCACAGCTTGGCATCGCATCGCGCGCGTACACGCCGGGCCCGTATTCGAACGCGGAAGGCCTCCTCGCGGCATTCGACCGTCACTACCTCGCAACGATGACACGATAGCTCCGTCAAGGCGACACGGCTTCGACGGGCTCGTCCTTCGACAGGCTCGTCCGGCCTCATCGCGCGGGATGCCAGCCGAGGGCGGATGCGACCTCTGCGATGAAGGGCAGCGGGTCGGCGTCGACGGGGATGCGCTGGAGGTCCGGTTCTGTACGGAACCAAGTCGCTTGACGTTTGGCGTAACGCCGGGTATTCCGGACTAGGTGCGCGCGCAGTTCGTCACGCGTCGACCACCCGGCGAGGAAGGCCAACGCCTCGCGGTAACCGACCGCATCGGCTGCTACAGCGTCCCCACCGATCCGTTTGGCTTCGTCGAGCAATCCAGCGCGAAGCATTGCATCGACACGCGACGCAATCCGTTTCGTGAGCACCTCGGGCTGAACGCCTAGGTAGAGCTTGCGGTACGGAATGCTGCGCGCACGCAGACTCTCCCACGCATTCTCCTCGCTCGTCGTATTCTCGCTTGCCGATGCTACGCGGCCATCGCGTTCGGTCAATGCGATTTCGAGCGCGCGGGTGATGCGATACGGATCGTTTGCCGCAATCGACGTTGCTCGCGCGGGAGCAAGCGCATGCAGCCAGTCGGCGAGGACGTCGGTCGGGTGGATGCGGGCTTCGTGCGCGAGGCGATCGCGCAACGCGGCATCGTACGCGGGCGAAAGGGTCACGTCACCCGCGAGCGCGCGTACGTAGAAGCCCGTTCCGCCGACGACGAGCACGCGGCGTCCGCGGGCGTGGATTGCGTCGATCGCGGCGAGTGCGTCGGCGACGAAGCGTGCTGCGGAGTAGCGCTCGTGCGGGTCGAGGAAGCCGATCAGGTGGTGCGGGACGCGGGCGCGGTCGGCGTCGGTCGGGGCGGCGGTGCCGACCGGCATGCCACGGTAGATTTGGCGCGAGTCGGCGCCGACGATCTCGGCGCCGAAGCGCTCCGCAAGGTCGAGCGCGAGCGCGCTCTTGCCGGACGCGGTCGGGCCGGTCAGGATCAGGACGCCGCTCGTCACACCCGTTTGAAGAGGCGCGCGATCCGGTCCGGTTCGAGCCGCACGATCGTCGGGCGTCCGTGCGGGCAGTGCATCGGGTTCTCGCAGCGCTGCAGCCGCTCGACGAGCGCGACCATCTCCGGAAACTCCAGCCGCTCGTGCGCCCGCACGACCGAATGGCACGCGAGCGATGCGAAGACGCGCTGATCGGCATCGAGCCCGCGCACGTCGTCGGCCAGGCACTCGATGAAGTCGGCGACGTCGAACGGCCGCGTGCGGCCCGCGTGCACGAGCCGCGCGGGCGTCGCCGTCACGCGGTACGCGCGCTCACCGAACGGTTCGACGTGCAGGCCGCCCGCGGCGAGCGTCTCGAGCGCCGCGTCGAGCTTGTCGGCTTCTTCGGGGCGCACCTCGAACGTGTACGGGATCAGCAGCGGCTCGGCCGCCGTGTGCGTGCGCGCGTTCGCGACGAGCTGTTCGAAGACGATCCGTTCGTGCGCCGCGTGCTGGTCGATCAGCACGACCGCCTCGCCGTCGGTTGCGAGGATGTACGTCCGGTCGACTTGCGCGAGCACGCGCAGTTCCGACGACGGCGCGTCGGGGACCGTCGCTTCGAGCAGCGACTCGGCCCAGTCGACGACGGCCGGCGCCGCAGCGAACTCGCGCAGCGGCGGCGCGAAGGAGATCGAGCGTTCGAGCCGCTCGACCGCGCCGCGGCGCAGCGCGCTCGTGATCGCTTCCTTGACGACGCCGACGATACGCTCGCCGTAGCGCAGCCGCACGTCGCTCTTCGTCGGGTGCACGTTCGGGTCGACTTCGTCCGGCGGAACGCGCAGGTAGAGCACGCCGTACGGATGCCGACCGACCATCGCGAACGTCCGGTACGCCGCCGCCCACGCGCCGCTCACCAGCGTGCTGCGCAGCAACCGCCCGTTGACGAAGAGGATTTGATTGCGCCGGTCGGGGCGGTCGTCGCCGGGCGAGCTGACCCAGCCGCGCACGCCCGCGTAGCGTTCCTCGCCCCGCACGGGCACCATCGTTCCGGACGCCGTGCCGAAGACGTGGCGCAGCCGCGGCGCGAGATCGTCACCCGGTGCAAACGCGAAGGTCGGCTTTCCGTCGTGCTCCAGCGTGAAGCCGACGTCCGGGTACGCCAGCGCAAGCGTCGCGAGCCACGTCGCGATGCGCGCGAACTCGGCCGCCGGCGAGCGCATGTACTCGCGCCGCGCGGGGACGTTCGCGAAGAGGTCCCGCACGACGACGCGCGTCCCCGGCGGTCCGGCGAGCGGACGCGGCTCGCCGATCGCTTCGCCGTGCGCGTCGAGCGCGCTCGCGACCTCTGCGTGCGCGGTGCGCGAGACGATCGTCACCGCCGCGACCGCGGCGATCGACGCGAGTCCTTCACCGCGAAACCCAAGCGTGTCGATGCGCGCCAGCTCTTCCGCCGCGGCGATCTTCGAGGTCGCGTGGCGCGTGACCGCAAGGCGCAAGTCCTCCGGCGCGATCCCGACCCCGTCGTCGGCGACCTCGACCTCGACCAGCCCGCCGCCGCGCACGCGGACGGCGATCCGCGTCGCGTCGGCGTCGAGGGCGTTCTCGACGAGCTCCTTGACGACCGAGAGCGGCCGTTCGATGACCTCGCCGGCCGCGATCTGCCCGATCGTCTCGGGGTCCAGAAGCCGGATCACCCCTCCGGGTTCAACGCCGCCGGGCTCTGCTCCGGGCCTAGGAGCCCTTCTGGGCGGGCAAAATGTCGGCAACCGCGATCGCGTCCTCCGGGAACGCCGCTGGGGCGATCGCCTCGCCGCGCCGCAGGACGCGACTGCGCCGGTAGCGCTCACCAACGGGCTCCTCGTGCACTTCGACGTGCTCGTGGACGAGATCGACGATCCACAGCTCGCGCACGCCGGACTCCGCGTACGAGCGCAGCTTCGGGCCACGATCCTTCTTGAGGGACGACTCGGAGACTTCGATCACGAGCAGCGCGTCGGCCGGCGACGGCGGTCGGTCTTCGTACGCCGCGAGCGGTTGGCGAAGGACCTTCACATCGGGTTCCGGCTCGGAGTACCTGCCGAGACGCAGCGGATTGGCCGCATCGACGATCGCACGGTCGCCGAGCTGAGCCTGGAGAATCTTGTCGAGCTTGCGAACCGCCTGAGCATGGCGGTTCCCGATCGGCGACATCGTGATCACGAGGCCGTCGAGCAGCTCGACGCGCTCATCGTCGTCGAAGATACCTGCTTCGCCCATGCGGTGGTAGTCGTCGACGCTGAAGCGCCGGATCGGTAGGCCGTAGGTTTCGGAAATCGTCGTAGCCATGTCACTCACGGATCATCGCGCCTCCCGCGTTGCGTCTTCGTTGCCGCGGGTTTGCCGTTCCTCGGGTGACGCCGTCACGCGCGCGAGCGCGCCGTCGCGAGGACCGGGTTCGTCCTCCCTACGTGTACGAGGCAGCGCTTGGGGCTGGTGGTCGCGCAGATAGGCGACGATCGCTTCGCGCACATAGCAGCGCAGGTCGAAGAGGTCGCCGGAGTTGCGCGCGCTGACGAGCGTGCGGATTTGTACGGCGCGCTCCGTCGCGTCGGTGACTTGGACGTTTTGGACGAGGCCATCCCAGAGCGGCGTGCTCGCGAGAATCGCCGGTACCTCGGCGCGGAGCGCGGGGACGTCGATCGTCCAGTCGGCGAAGACGAAGACCTCGCCGATCAGGTTCGCGGTGTGGCGCGTCCAGTTCTCGAACGGCGTCGAGATGAACCACGCGAGCGGGACGACCATGCGGCGCAGGTCCCACAGCCGCACGACGACGTACGTGCTGTGGATCTCCTCGACGCGCCCGTACTGCTTCTCGATGATCACGACGTCGTCGAGCCGGATCGGCTGGGTGAGTGCGAGCTGAATCCCGGCGACGAGGTTTTCGAACAGCGGCCGCGCCGCGAACCCCACGGCGATACCGGCGAGGCCGGCCGATGCGAGCAGCGCCGTCCCGATCGACTGCACCTCCGGGAACGTCATCAGCATCATCCCGATCGCGACGATCCAGACGATGATCACGACGACGCGGCTGAGGATGTCGACGCGCGTGCCGAGCTGGCGCGCTGCGAGGTTGTCCTCGACGTCGGTGCGGTGCCGCGCGACGGTGAGGTCCGACCACAGCCGCACGAGGGAAACGATCGTCCACGCGAAGATGCCGATCGTCAGAAGTTCAGTGACGTGGACGGTCGGGCGCGTCCACGCCTCGGGCAGGACGAGGTTCGGCGTGACGGCGAGAATCGCGAGCAGCGGAAAGATGTACGCCGCGGGGCGGCGCGTGCGGCGCATGACCGCCGTCGCGAACGCACTCTGCTGCGCGGCCCACCGGCCGAACAGCCAGTAGACGATGCGGTGCGCGACCAGACCGATTCCGATCGCGATCGCCAACCAGACGATCGCGACGAGGAAGTCCAGCTCGGTCCGGCTCAGCGTGAACCTCTGCTCCATATTCAGACCTTGCGATTCCCGTCCCGGAGGGACCTATGCGCACATGGATCGTCGCCCTCGGTTTCGCCGCGTTCGCGCTCTGTCCGAGCGCGCCGGCGGGGAGCGCGCCGGCCGGGCGCGTGATCGGCGTGATCGACGGCGTCAGCAGCGATGGCGACCAGGCATTCCTCTCGGGCTGGGCCTGCCAGCAGGGCCGCCGCGAGTCGATCGCGATCCACATCTTCGCGCGCCAGGCCGCGAGCGGGCCGGCGAGCCACGCGTTCGTCACCGCGGGCCAGGCGAACTTCTTCAGCGAGCCGGCGATTGCGCAGCGCTGCGGGGACGGCGGCGCGGGACAGCACCGCTTCTTCGTCACGCTGCCGTACGGCTACGGCGCGGGTACGACGTTCTACGTCAACGGAATTCGCGTCGTCAACGGTGTGCCGAACGACGAGCTGGCCGGTTCCGGCGCGCCGCCGCGCCGGCTCGCGCGCGCCGAGATTCCGTTTCCGGAGGCGTCGGTCCCGCCGGTTGCAGGCACGTATCGGGGTCAGCTCGACCACCCGCACGTCTTCACGACGCAGTCCGAGATGCACGACCTCGTCACGCGAATCAACATGCCCGGCTCGTACTCGGCGATGCGGTTTGCGCAGCTCACGGCCCAGGTCGCGCGCGACCTCACCTCGACCGCCGACTGGGACGCAGCATACGCGGGTTGCCGGATCGGACCGTACCTGTACGCGTTCTCCTACGAACCCCAAGACCGGCACGACAAGGACACGCACGACGCGCTCGGCCTTCCGCCATCGACAAGAGCGCCGACCGGCGGCGCGGTCGTCGCGTCGCGGCTCGCGCTCTATGCGGCGCTCGTCGACATCGGTGCGCATGCGCCGGCCGGCGCGCCGAACGCCGACCGCGCCGCGGCGCTCGCGAAGCGCATCCTCCTCGCCTGGGCGGACCACGGCTTCCCCCGCGACGCGGCGGGGCATTTCGCCTCGCTGAGCACGTCCGCGTGCGCGCACGGCGGGTACCGCGAGAATTTCCTCGGCCCGGTGCTGCCGCTCCAAGTCGGCCGCGGCGTCGTCTACTCCGTCGATGCGCAGGACTTGCTGGAGTCGATCGGCGCGCTGGACGCCGGGGAACGCGACCGGCTCGACGCAATGCACGCCGCGCTCTTCGACTGGATTCGCGGCGGGCTCAACCAGGGTGAAGGCTCGACGCAGCCCGAGTGCCAGCGCTACGCGAACGGCACTGCGAACGGACTCGCCGCGCTGCTTGCCATTGCGCGGCTCCGCAACGACTGGGGCGGCTTCGACGCAGTCCTCGCCGGTGGTGACCGCGCGCCGCTGGTCATCATGCCGTGGACGCGGTTCATCGTCGGCGCGATCTACGGCCGCAACGACCGCGCGCTGGCATGCTATCCCAATTCGGGCCCCGACGGATTGCACAGCGGCGACGGCTTCACGACGGGCGTCGTCGCGGCCGGCGAGGTGCAGGACCGCTACCGCGCCGGCGTCTTGCAGACGTTCGGCTACCCGATGTTCACGCTGGAGCGGCTCATCGACGCGGCGGAGGTTTTGCGCAACGCGGGCTACGACCCGTACGGGTACCGCGGCCCGCGCGACCAGTCGATCGAGATGGCGATCGACTACTATGCGTGCTACGGAAAGACACCCGGCTTCTACGCGACCGTGTCGCGCGTGAACGCAAGCGCGTGTCCCAACTTCGAGCAATACTACGGCAAAGTCGTCAACGGAGTCGAACAGAACGTCATCTTCGGCGCCTACCGCTTCCCTAGTGACGCGGCGATCACGTCGGTCGAGGATGCAGCGAAGGCGCGCGCGGCGACTGGCGCGTTCGCGCTCGACGCCATCCTCTTCGGGAAATGGCGCGGCTAGCGGCTCAGCCCATCTCGAAGAGCAGCGGCTGCTCGATGATTGCCGTCTTCGCGAGCTTCCCCCGCAGCGGCACGGCGACTTCGAGCGTCGGGCGGCCTTCGAGGACCTCGGCGATCTCGCGCGCCCGCGCGACGACCGCCGGCGGGAGGCCCGCCATCCGCGCGACTTCGATTCCGAACGAGCGCGACGACGAGCCGGGCAGCACGCGGTGCGAAAAGACCGGCGCGCCGCCTTTCGTGCTCTCGACCGCGGTGATGTGGAAGTTCGCGACGAGCGGCCAGCGGTCGGCCAGCGCGACGAGTTCGTGGAAGTGCGTCG
>JAFAMK010000316.1 GCA_019233415.1 Vulcanimicrobiota bacterium | reverse complement strand
GCGCGACGGTCTGGGCGATCGACTGCACGAGTACGATCCCGGTCGTCAGCGCGTTGATCACGTCGTTCAGCGAAAAGAAGCAGGCCGGCAGCGCCAGCAGACCGATTGCCACCAGCGAGACGTTCGGGAAACGGTGCTTCGGGTGGACGTGCGCGAAGGGCTTCAAGAAGACGCCGTCGAGCGCCGCCGCGAACGGGATCCGCGAGAACGCGAGCAGGTTCCCGTAGACCGATGCGAACGCCGTCACCAGCACGAGCACCGTCACGCCGACGGCCGCCGCGACGCCGAACCGCGCTTCGACGATCGCCGAGGCGACGTGCTGGCCCAGGGGCGGAAGCGTTCCGTCGGCCGCCGGGACGATCTGCTGCCAGGGGATCGCGCCGAGCACGCCGATCTGCATCAGCACGTAGAGCGCACCGACGAGCAGGATCGAAAGCACGATGGAACGCGGCAGCGTGCGCGGCGGGTCGACGACCTCGTCGCCGATGCAGCTCGACGCGTTGTAGCCGACGTAGTCGTACATCGCGATGATCAGCGCCTGGCCGAAACCGGCGCCGAGCCCCGCCCAGAACGAGTCGTGCGCCGGGAGCGCGAACGCCTGCGCGGGCGAGAAGTGCGCGTACGACGCGACGATCACGCACAGCAGCGTCACGACCGACGCGATCGCGAGCGAGATGCCGATCCGCGCGATCGACGTGATCCCGCGGTAGAGCGCGAGCAGCGTGACGAGCCCGACCGCCATCGCGAGCAGTTGCAGCTTCCACGGCGTCGCCGCGACCGACGGTACCAGATAGCCGGCGTAGTTGGCGAAGCCGATATACCCCGACGCCTGGATCAACGGCGCGTAGAAGATCGTCTGCCACACGAACAGGAACGCCAGCGCGCGGCCGAGTCCGTTCCGCCCGAAGACTTCGCGCAGGTAGCCGTACGTGCCGCCCGAGCCCGGATACGCCGACCCGAGCTCCGCCCACACGAGACCGTCGCACAGCGCAAGCCCCGCGCCCGCGAGCCAGCCGACGAGCGAGAGCGGCCCGTGCAGCGCGCCCAGGACCAGCGGCACCGTCACCAGCGGACCGATCCCGATCATCGTGATCACGTTGATCGCGACCGCGCCGCGCAGTCCGACCCCGCGGATCAGTCCGTGGCTCATCGGCCGGCCATTCGTCGGGGTTCGCCGTCTTGCTTGCCGGTCGCCGCTCGCGGAATTCCGAGCGGGCGCGTCGAAACGGCCGCCCGGTGCTGTCATCGACCCGCATCCGTCTCGTCGCACTCGACCTCGACGGGACGCTGATCGGCGACGATCTCGTTCTACGACCGCGCGTGCGCGACGCGATCGCCGCCGCACAAGCCGAAGGCATCGCCGTCACGATCGTCACCGGCCGGATGTTCGCCGCGGCCCGCCCGTTCGCGCAGGCACTCGCGGTCCACGGGCCGATCGTCTGCTACCAGGGCGCCGCGGTCTTCGACGCGGCGAGTGGCGCGACGCTGCGCCAGACGCCCGTGCGCCAGGACGTGACGCGCGACACGCTGGCGTGGGCGCACGAGCACGGCGTCCACGCGCAGTGCTACGCCGACGACACGCTGTACGTCGATCAGATCAACCGTTTTTCCAAGCGCTACACCGACCTCGCGCGCGTCGAACCGGTCGTCGTGCCCTCGCTGCGCGACGCGTTCGCCGAGCGCGCGACGATCAAGATCGTCCTGGTCGACGACGCCGAGCGCGCGAACGAGCACCTCGCCGCGCTGCGCGTGCGGCTCGGCGACCGCGCGTACCTGACGCGCAGCCACGTCGACTTCGTCGAGGTCATCGATCCCGCCGTCAACAAGGGCGAGGCGCTGCGGTTCATCGCGCAGCGCTACGGCGTCCCGCTCGACGCGACGCTCGCGGTCGGCGACGCGTGGAACGACGTGCCGCTGCTCGACGCCGCCGCGGTCGGCGTCGCGATGGGCTCAGGCCCGCCGGAGCTGCTCGCGCGCGCCGACCACGTCGTCGCCGACGTCGCGCACGACGGCGTCGCGGAGGCGATCGAACGGTACGTCCTCGACGGCGCACGGTGACGACCGTGCGAAGCTCCGCGCGTCCGCGCGCGCTCCCACGCCGTCGAAAACCCTCGCGACTCGCGCGCGCGCGGCCGTTCTGGTTCGTCGCGCTCATCCTCGCCGTGCTGGCCGCGTGGGGCGGCGCGTGGCTGGTCCGCTCGCCGTGGTTTCGCGTCGCGCACGTCGGGGTCGAGGTGCCGCTCGCCGCGCCGGTCACGCGCGACCAGGTGCAGCGTGCCGGGGCGATTACGGCCGATGCGAACGTCTGGCTGCTCGACACGCACGCGATGGCGCGCCGCATCGAAGCGATTCCGTACGTCGACCGCGCCACGATCGCGCGCGGACAGTTTCCGTCACCGTATGTCGACCTGACCGTCACCGTGCGCCGCCCGTCGGCGTGCGTGCGCGGCGGCGGCG
>JAFAMK010000272.1 GCA_019233415.1 Vulcanimicrobiota bacterium | reverse complement strand
CGCCGAAGCGGCGGAGCAGCTCGGCACGCTGCGCATCGGTCGCGCGGAAGCGGACGTAGATCGAGGGCGAGGTGTGGTCCTTGTACTCGATCTCCGCTTCGGCGAGCGCGGTCTCGTCGACGACGCACCACAGGGTCGAGCGCAGCCCCTTGTAGAGGTAGTCCTGCTCCGCCAAGTCCGCCAGCGTCTCGACGATCGTCGCCTCGAACGCGGGCGCGACCGTCATGTACGGGTCGTCGAACCGCCCGAAGCCGGCCCCCATCCGCAGCATCTGTTCGCGCTGACGGTTCAGCCAGTACAGCGCGCGCTCGCGGCACGCGCGGCGCAATTCCAGCGGGTCCGCCGAACGGAAGTCGAGCTTCAAGTGCTTGAGCGTCTCGCGCTCGATCGGCAGCCCGTGCATGTCCCAGCCGGGCACGAAGTCCGAGACCTCGCCGTCGAGCAGGTGGATCTTCACCAGCGCGTCCTTGAGCACGCGGTTCATGAAGGTCCCCATGTGCAGGTCGCCGTTCGCGTACGGCGGCCCGTCGTGCAGGACGAACGGAGCGCCGCCGCCGGCGCGGTTCTTCTCCAGCCGCTTGCGGTACGTGCCGCGCTCCGCCCACCACCGGGCCCGGTCCGGCTCGCGCTTGGGCAGCTCCGCCCGCATCGGAAACTCGGTCTTGGGCAGGTTCAGGGTCGAACGGTAGTCGCGCGCAGTCGTCTCGGACATCGAACGACGTAGGTTCGGGCGCCTGGGGGCTATGGTCCCGCCGGGTTACGCCGCGGCGACCGGCCCTTCGACAAGCTCAGGATGACGGGGCTGAAGCTCGGGATGACGCGGCTCAAGCTCAGGATGACGGGGATGGTGCGGGATGCGGCTCGGGCGGGTCGCGCGTTCCTGCGACCAGCCCTGGCGGAGCAGGAAGGCGCCGAGGACCGCGTACCAGGCGTAGACCGGCTCGTGGGTCGCGGCGACGATCAGGACGCCGGACGCGACGAACAGCAGCGCGAACGCGATCCCGAGCCGCGCGGCGGTGTTCGTCGCCGCGTCGCGGTCGCGCGAGCGGCGCCACAGCAGCGCGCGCAGGATGCGGCCGCCGTCCATCGGGTAGGCGGGGATCAGGTTGAAGATCGCGAGGACGCCGTTGGCGAGCATGACGTAGGCGCCGAGCAAGCCGAGCCCGTCGCGTAGTGCGCCGCCGGGCACGAAGCGGTCGATCAGGACGACCGGGACGATGGCCAGGACCGCGAGCAGCGCGCTCAAGCCGGGGCCGGCGGCCGCGATCACCGCGTCGGCTTTCGGGGTCGGCGGCTCGTGTTCGAGCGTCGCCACGCCGCCGAACAGGAACAGCGTGATCGCGTCGGTCTTCACGCCGAACCGGCGCGCGGCGAGCGCGTGGGCCAGCTCGTGCGCGACGACGCTCGCGAACAGAATGAGCGCGCAGCCCGCGGCCAGACCGTATGCGGTCGGCGGCGGCAGCGTCGCGAGCCCGCGCCCGAGCACGAGCGTCATGAACGCGTAGACGACGAGCCACGAAACGTGGACGCCGACGCGAATGTCGAACAGACGGCCCAAAGTCAAAGTCTGTCGCACCGTGCGCAGGCCGTTCGCGCGTCAGCGCTCCGTGCCTGCTGCCTTATGTGTCGTTCGCGTCACGAGTTCGTTCAAGACGTCGAAGTTGCGCTCGGCGAGCCGCTCGATCTCCGCGCGCACGCTCCGCAGATGCGCGCCCAGCTCCGCGCGCCGCGCCCACGCATCGTCGACGCGCCGCGCCAGTTCGCCGACCGGCGGCAGCGTTTCGCCGGGGACGAACAGCGGCGGTGCCGGGTAGCGCAGGTCGTCGAGCAATGAGCCGACTTTCGGATCGTACGGTAGCGCGAGAAACGGAACGCCGAGCCGCGCCGCGATGATCAGCGCGTGCAGCCGCATCCCGATCACCAGCGACGCGCGGCCGATGACCTGCGCGGCTTGGCCGAGTGGATAGTCGGGGAGCAGCACCGGGGTCGACGCGCAGCGGCGGATGATCGTCGTCGAGACCTCGGCGTCGGGCGGTCCGCCGAGCGGGAGAAACGCGACGCGCGCACCGTGCTCGCCGGCAAGGCGGTCGGCAATCCCGGCGAGCGCCTGCGCCGTCGCTTCCGCGCCGTGCCACTTGCGGACCGAGACGACGACCAGCGGCGTCCCGTCGTCTTCGAGCCCTTCCGCGGCGAGGTCGAGCGGCGCGCCGCCGGGCTCGAACAGAAACACCGGGTCGGCCGTTCGCTCGACCGGCACGCCGGGGAGCAGCGAGGCGAGCAGCGCGCGCGAGCGCGCGTCGCGGACCGTCGCAGCTTCCAACCCCTTGCAGAAATTGCGGACGACCGCGCGGCCCCAGAAGTCCAGCGGCCCGACCGACTGCCCGAAGACCATCGTCGGCTTCCCGGCGCGGATCGCCGAGCGAATCACCCCGCTGTAGTAGAGCAGGCTGCGCAGGCTGGTGACGTTCTGAAGCAGCCCGCCGCCGCCGGACAGGACGACGTCGGCGCGGTCGATCGCCGCGCGCACGCGCGCGACGTCCATCCGCGGGGTCGCCTCGACCCCGTAGGTGCGGGCCGTCCCCGGCGGGTCGCCGGAGAGCACGTCGACCGCGCAGCCCGGCCAGCGTGCGCGCAGTTGCTCGACGATGACCTCCAAGAGCGCCTCGTCTCCCAGATTTCCGAAGCCGTAATACCCGCTCAGCAAGAACCGGATCGTCACGTCGTCCCGGCGTCGGCGTCGGCGCCGCCGCGCAGGCGGCGGTAGACCGCGACCGCGAGCGCGCCGAGCAGCACGCCGAGCACCACGCCGTTGACCAGGCGCAGCGCCGAGACCGCGAGGTGCGTGTGCAGGTGCGAGAACGTGTCGACGATGTCGGCCAGCCCGACGCCGATCACCAGCGCGAACAGCCAACCCCACCGGGCGCGGTCGGCGGGGACGAGCGCGGGGACGAGCATCAGCGCCGGAAAACCGAAGACGAACTCCTTGAAGCGCGGCCGCACTTGCAAGAGCGTGCTCAGGTGCGCGCGCAGCGCCAGCTCGAATGACGACGGCGTGATGTCGCTCTGGTTCCCGCTGCGCACGACGAGCAGGTAGGCGGCGCCGAGCAGCACGATCCCGGCGACGAGCTGCAGCACGGTGACCGGCGCTTCGCCGAGCTTGGCCGGGGTTTGGTTCTGGCCCCAGAGCGACGTGAAGAGGTAGAGGACGAGCGCGATCAGCGGCGGCGCGATCAGCACCGCCTTCACGCCGCTGAAGCGGTCGATCTCGGTCATCGTCAGCGGCGTCGAGAGCAGCCCGACGACGACCAGCACGCCGCCGAGCGTGACCAATGTTGCGATCGCCGTGACGCGCACGCCGTCGACGATCGCGGCACCGGTCGTCGGCGCGCGCGGCGCGCGGAACGCCGGCGCAATCGCCATGAACCCGGCGACGGGGAACGTGATCCCGCCGAGCAGGGCCAGCACCTTGCGCACCGCCATGTCGTGATGGATCGCGAAGCCGGCCAGCACCAGCGCGAGGTCGACGACGACGAACGCGGCCAGCCAGCGCCAATCGCCGATCCCGAACGCCAACAGCACCAGCAGCACGATCGCCGGAACGGCGAGCGATGCCGGCGCGATCTCCCACCAGCGCGTCTCGAAGCGGTCGAACGGCGACGCGGTGCCGACGCGCAGTCCGGCGGACTTCGCGCTGGCCGCGATCTGCCGGACGATCTCGACGTTCGTCGCCTCGATCGAACGGCCGGCCCACTGGTGCGCGAACGGGCGCAGGTAGACGACGCGAATGTTGCGCTCGCGCATCCCGAGGTCGTAGCGCTGGATGATCTCTTCCGGGCGAAGCTTGTCCTGTTCGGGCTTCGCGATCGCCTGCACGCGCACGGTGTGGTCGGGCAGATCCTTCGCGAGCGACTCGTTGCCGCTCTGGTTCTGCTTGACGTCGTACGTCTCGATCGTCCCGAAGTTCAGCTTCAGGCGGCGCATCGCGCTCGCGGCGTCGTCGATCGCATCGGGATACCCGAGCACCTGATTGCGCAGCCCGAAGAAGATCACCGTGTGCGCGTCGGTGTGATTCGTCGACTCGTGCAGCAGCGCGTCGATCTGCGGCGCCTTGAAGCGCTCGTCGTTCTGCAGGCGCGGCACGAGGTGCAGTCCGAGCTGGCGCGCCAGCGCGACGCGGTCGGCCGGCAGTCCGAGACCGACCGTGCCGAAGTAGTCGGCCTGCGTACGAATCGCAAACACCGCCGGCAGCGCGTCGCGCAGCACGCGCACCGCGCGGTGCGAAAACTTCAGCTCGAGCTGGCGGCGGTAGCGCGCCGCGGTCGCCGCGTCGTACGCGATCAGGTACATCTCGTCGTTGCGAATCCCGTGCACCGCAAGCCGCGCGAAGACGGGATCGTGGAAGCCGGTCAGCTTCGCCTGCGCCAGGAGCGCCGTCCCCGCGAAGACGGCGGAGCTCGGCGAGGTCGAGACCTGGCCGCCCAGCTCTTCCTGAACCGCTAAGGAGGTCAGTCCTGCTCGCCGCAGCGCGACCAGGAACGCGCGCTGGTCGTAGGCATACGAGCGCGCCAGCGACTGGAAATCCTGGTCGTCCATCACGATCTCGACGCGGTTAGCCCGGTGCTCGTGCCGCTCGCGCCGTGCGGCGACGGAGAGCGATGCCAACAGCCCGACCGCGAGCACGATGAAAAGCAGACGGCGATAGGTCACCGGCCGTAACTTTGCGCCGAAAAACAACAAGACCCGCCGTAGGCGGGCCTTGCTGCCGTCGCGTAGCAGGTTGCCCTACTACCGGGTGTGGGCGACGCTTTGTACGTGTCCTCGGGACACAAGCCCACACCGACGATGAGACGGTCTATTGGAAACGCGGCTTGCGATTCCTTGCGACGATGCGGCACCAGGGTTAAGACTGCTTAAAGGCCCCGCGCGAGCACGGCGGTGTGCGCTATGTCACGTCTTCCACGACGGTGGCCGCTTGTCGACGAACGCCGCCATCCCTTCCTGCGCATCCTCGGCGAGCGCGTTCATCGACATGACTTCCTTCGCGTACGCGTACGCCTTCGGCTGATCCAAGTCGATCTGCGCGTAGAACGCCGCCTTGCCCAAACCGATGACGAAGCCGGCGGACGACGCGATCTTCTCGGCGAGCGCGCGCGTCTCGTCCGAGAGCGCCTCCGGCGCGACGACGCGGTTGACCAAGCCCCAGTCGGCCGCGGTCAACGCGTCGATCATCTCGCCGGTCAGCAGCATCTCCATCGCGTGCTTGCGGCCGATCGCGCGCGTCAGCGCGACCATCGGCGTCGTGCAGAAGAGGCCGATCTTCACGCCCGGCGTCGCGAACCGCGCCGCGCTGGATGCGACCGCAAGGTCGCAGGTCGCGACGAGCTGACAGCCGGCCGCGGTCGCGATACCGGCGACCTCGGCGATCACCGGCTGCGGGATCGCCTGGATCGTCTCCATCAGCTTCACGCAGATGTCGAACGTGCGGCGGTACTCCTCGACGCTGCGCGCGAGCATCTCGCGCAGGTCGTGCCCGGCGCTGAACGCCGGGCCGACCCCGCGCAGGATCGCCACCTTGATGCCGGGCTCGTCACCGATCGCTTCGAACGCGGCGATCAGCTCGAGCATCACCGCGTTCGAGAGCGCGTTGCGCTTGTCGGGACGGTTCAGCGTCACGACGGCGACGCCGTCCGATGCCTCGGTCAGGAGAAAACGGTAGGGCGTGGTGGCGAGCATGGCGCGCCTTTCGTCAGGTCACGGGCTGGGGCTGGGTGCCGGCATCGTCCCGGCAGCGCCCTTCTTGTGGTGCTTCGAGGGGGACATACCATTCGACGCGCCGCGCGTGCCGGCCGCCTTCGCGCCCTGCGCGATCGCCTGCGACTTGCAGGCGTAGCTGCCGCGCTTGGTGCGCCCGAACCAGGGCGAGGTCGAATCGTGGAAGACCTTCGACGACGTGTTGATCCAGACGACGGGGTCGCCGGCCGCGCAGGTCGGCTGCGCCGCGGTCGAGAGCGGTCCGGGCGTCGGGGCGGCGGCCGGCGCGGCGAGCGGAAGCCCGACGGCGGCGCCGAGGACGAGCGCGAGAACGAATCGTTTCATGGCGGGAACTACGCGCCCGCCTGCCCCGGCTACTTCCCGCGCGGCCAGGGGATGCCGATCGTCAGCGCGCCTTCGAGCGAGGTCGGTCCACCGGGGAGCGGCCGGCGCTGCTGGATCAGCAGGCGCGCGTGCGGGGTAACCTGCGTCTCGGCGTACCAGAGAAACGCGCGGGTCGCGTCGGGGGTCGCCGCGGCGTCCTCGCGGATTCCGACGAATGCGTGATCGCCCAGGCGCCAGCGCAGCCGCATGTAGCCGCCGTCGGAGTCGATCCGCCCGCCCGCGCCGTCGCCGTTCTGGTCGCGGCCCCACCACTGCTCGGCGAGGAACTCCAGCCGGCCGCGCTTCGCCTCGATCGAGGTTCCGTAGCGGTGGTACGGATCGTCGAACTGCGGCCGGCCGAGGAGCGAGATCGCGCGCGAGCCCACCAGCCCGTCGGCGCCGATCTGAATGGTGTCGGTGATCGGATAGCGCACGAACAGCCCGTACTCCGGCGACGCGAACGCTTCGCTGCGCCCCGTCTCGACGGGTTTGCCGCCGTATGCCGAACCGGTCGCGTTGCCGAATGCGACGGTCGCGGCGATTCGTCCCGCGCCGAGCGCGTGCTCCGCTTCGAAGCCGGCGCGCGGCGTCGCGAGCGTCACATCGTTCAAGCCGACCAGCGAGCCTTCGTAGCCGTACGTCGTCAGCGTGTCGTTGCGCTGCGCCGGCGAGTGCACGAGCGGCAGCTCGAACATGCCCGCGCGGTACAGCATCCCGGAGTGATCGTCGCCGTACGCGAGATAACCGAGGAACAGCGACGCGGAGCTGCCCTCGCTTCCGAGCGATTCGTGCAGGAACGCTTCGACGTGGCCGACCTCGACCGCGGCGAGCGCGGCGCCGGCGGGAACGACCTTCCGGGTCGTTCCGTCGGTCGGCACTTCCTCGTAGCCGATCTGCTCGCGCAGCGCGACGATCGTCGTGCCGTGCTTCGGCGTGTCGGGCAAACGGTAGCCGCGGTTGCGGAACTCGTTCCCGAACTGGTTCAGCTCGGGCAGCACGGAGTGGCACGCGCTGCACTGCAGGTTGTAGCGCTGCGCGAAGATCGGGATCGCCTGCGCGGGGCGCGGCGCGGCGGCAAACGCGAGCACCGCACCGAACGCTCCCGCCGCGAGGGCGAGCTTTCTAGTGAACAACGATCGCTCCGCGCATCGGCGCGCCGTAGTGGAAGAAGCAGCCGTAGAGATACGTGCCGGGTGCGTCGGCGAGCAGCGTCTGCGACGACGCCCCCGCGGCGATCGCGCCGCTCGTGAACCCGCCCGAAAGCGTGTTGCCGAACAACTGCAATGCGCTCGCGCTGAACGGCGAGGACGCGGGGAACGTCGCGCCGGAGATCGACGTCGCGGTGTGCGCGAACGAGTCGACGTTGGTGAAACGAATCGTCGTGCCGACCGGAACGGTCGTCACCTGCGGGCTGAACCCGCCGGCGCTCCCGTACGCCGTCGCGGTGACGACCGATGACGTGAGCGAAACGTCGATCGTCGTCGTCGCCGCGGCGGCGCCTGTGGAACCTGCCGATGGAGCACCGGGCGTGCACGCGGCAAGCGCCGCAAGGAGGAGGAGCGAAACGACTCGCACGAGGGCATCCTCGCCAACCGGCGTGAAGCACCCATGAAAGCCGCCACGGGGCGGTTTCAGAAAGTCTTCAGGTCAGATCGAACTTCGGCAGGCGCGCGACGAACCGGCTGCGCGCTTCGAGCACGACGTCGCCACCGTGCGCGCGCGCGATCGCGCGGCAGATCGCAAGACCCAGGCCGCTGCCGCGGTCGTCGTCGTCGCCGCGCACGAAGCGCTCGAAGATGCGTTCGCGCAGCGGTTCCGGGACGCCGGGGCCGTCGTCCTCGACGCTCAGGGCGATCCGCTCGCCGTCCGGTTCGACGCGCACGCGCACGCTCGCGCGTGCGTGGCGGCCGGCGTTGTCGAGCAGGTTGTCGGCGAGCCGCCGCAGGCGGCGCTCGTCGCCTTCGACCCAGCACTCGTCGCCGGCCAGGACGTCGTACAGCACGCCGTCGCGGCGCGCGGAATCGACCGCCGCGCGCGCGAGCGCGCTCAAGTCGACCGGCTCGGAGAGCTTCGGCGCGACGTGCTCCTCGCGCACCAGCGAGAGCAAGTCGCTGATCGTCCCCGACGCGTCGATCGCGATCGCAGCGATCTGCGCCAATGCGCCGGCATCCTGCGCGGTCTGCGCGAGCGAGGCGATGCGCGCGAGCGGCGTGCGCAGCTCGTGCGCTGCTTCGGCCGCGAAGCGCGCCTCGCGCTCGCGCGCTTCGACGAGCGGGCGCACCGAGACGACGGCCAGCCCGTACGACGCCGCGCCGGCGGCGAGCAGCAGCGGCAGGTCGAGCAGCGCGAGCCCGAGCGCGTCCTTGCGCAGCTGCGCGTCATAGGTTGCGCGGCCGACATCGGTAGTGAGGAGCGGTTCGAGCAGATCGTGCTCGCGACCGGCGAGCCACCAGAACGCCAGGCCGTCGAGCAGCAGCAGGACGAGCGCGAGGATCGCGAGGTACGACGCGCACAGGCGCGCGACTACGCGTGCAATGAGTAGCCGACTCCCCACACGGTGGCGATGCGGTCGCGCGCGCCGACCGCGGCGAGCTTCTTGCGCACGGCGCTGACGTACACGTCGACGACGTTGCTCGAACCGTCGAAGTCGTCGCCCCAGACACGTTCGAGGATCTGCGCGCGCGTCACCGCGATCCCCGCGTTCGCGGCGAGATATTCGAGCAGCCGGAACTCGGTCGCGCCGAGCGGGACCTCGCGCCCGGCGACGCGGACCGCGCGTGCGCCACGGTCGACGACGAGGTCGCCGACTTCGAGCGTCGCGTGGATCGGAAGCGCGGAGCGGCGCAGCAGCGCGCGCAGCCGCGCGGCCAGCTCGTCCTCGACGAACGGCTTGACCAGGTAGTCGTCGGCGCCCGCATCGAGCCCGCGGACGCGGTCCTCGACCGCGTCGCGCGCGGTCAGGAAGAGGACGGGGGTCGCGATCCCCTCGGCGCGCGCCTCGCGGCAGAGCGCGAACCCGTCGCGGCCGGGGAGGACGACGTCGACGACTGCCGCGTCGTACGTCCCCCGCAGCAGCAGCTCGTAGCCGGTCTCGCCGTCGCCGGCGACGTCGACCGCGTACTTGCGGCGTTCGAGCATCGCGCGAATCGCGTCCGCGATCTCGCGCTGATCTTCGATCACCAGGATGCGCACGGGCGCTCGCTTCGCCGCGCCGCGGGCGGCGTCCGTTGTCTGAGGACTTCCTGAAGGCCGCGGCGAGCGCGCTTCACCCGAACCTCAAGTCGCGGGGCTACCGTGGCCGGGATGCTTCGCCGAATCGCCAGCGCACTCGCCTTCGCGCTGGCGGCCACCGGGACGCCGGCCGCCGGGACGCAGGCCGGCGTCCCGCACGCCGCCACCGCCGACGCGCGCGACATTCCACTGATCGACCAGACCGGCGCGCCGTTCACGCTGCGCCAGATCGGCCGGCCGACCGCGGTGATCTTCGTCGCGGCGCGCTGCGGCGACGCCTGCCCGATCGCCGAAGCGCTGTTCGCGAAGCTCTCCAGCGAGTTGCGGCGCGGCCACGTCGACGCGCGGCTCCTGACGGTGACGCTGGATCCCGACGCCGACTCGCCGTTCGCGATGGCGAACCTCGCGCGCGCGTTCCGCGCCGATCCGGCGCGCTGGCGCTGGGCGAGCGGCAAGCCCGACGACGTACGCCGGCTGCTCGACGCGTTCAACGTCCCGCGGCTCGACGGCAAATTCCACGGCACGTTCGCCTACGTGCTCGACGCGCAAGGAATTCCGACGCGCCTCGTGCTGCTCTCGACGAGCGCCGACGCGGAATTGCTGGGTTATCTGCGCGCGGGCGGCCGCGGCTGAGAGCGCGTCTACAGCCGGTCGCGCAGCTCGATCGCGAGCGCGCGCAGCGCCGGATCGGCGGCGTCGTGCGCGCAGCGGTCGAACGCGACGCGCGCGTCGGCGCGCCGGCCGCCGCGCACCAGCACGGTACCGAGCGCGAAGCGCGCGCGCGCGTACGCCGGCGCGAGCGCGAGCGCGGCGTCCAGTTCGGTGCGCGCCGCGTCGTCGCGGCCCGCGCGCAATTCGACCAGCGCTAAGTCGTAGTGGGCGACCGCATACGACGGATCGGCGTCGATCAGGGCGCGGAAGTCGGCGCGCGCCGAGGTGAGGTCGCCGGCGCGCAGCGCGGTCAGACCACGGCCGTACCGGGCCAGGACCGACTGCGGCTCGACCGCGACGAACCGGTCGGCCGCGGCGCGCGCCGCGGAAAGATCGCCGCGCTGAAGCTCGATCGTGACGAGGTTCGCGGCGGCCGCGGCGAAACGCGGGTCTCGATGGAGCGCGTCTTCCAACAACGAGGCGGCGGCGTCGAGGCGGCCGAGCCGAACCTCGGCGAGCGCGAGGTCGTAGCGTGCCGTGGAGCCCTTGGGCTCGGGCGGGTCGAGTGCGACGACGCGCTTGAACTCGCCCTCGGCGGCGGCCCAGTCGGCGCGCTCCTCGGCGGCGACGCCGCGCATGAAGCGCTCGTGGATCTCGCGGTCCTGGGCCAGGTGGGCCAAGGTGCCGGCGTCGGTCGTGCGCGGGGGGGCGGTCGGCGTCGAGTAGCTCTGCGCCGATGCTCCCGCAGCCGCCGGCGCGACGAAGAGCAGCGCAACGACGGCGGCGTATCTCCGCATCTCAGTCGTGAGGCAGGCCGGCGGCGGCCGCCGTGTGAGCGGTCGCGGCGTGCTCGGGCGCGCAGTCCCATCCCGTGCGACCGTTCTCGGTGATCGGGCCGAGCAAGGAGGGGGAGGAACTGGTGACGAGCGACGCGGGGTCGCCGAAGAGCATCTCCGCGCCCACGGCGGCGCCTGCGCACGCGCCGAGCGCGAGCACCGCGGCCATCGCCCAGCGCAGGAAGTGCCTCATACGCGGTAGTGTACGCCGCGCTCGTGAAGGGTTCCTGAAGGTGGCGCTCGTCACGTTCCTCACGCTCGCCGCCGCGGCGCCGGTCCGGGCCGACGAGCTGGTGGTCGGTGCCCTGCGGGACCAGGACGGAACGGTCGTGGCGGGAGCCGCCGTCGCGGCGCTCGACGCGAACGGCGGCGTCCTCGCACACGACCGGAGCGCCCCCGACGGGACGTTCGCCTTGAGTACGCCTACGCGGCCGGTCGCGGTTCTGATCAACGCGGCCGACGCCGAGCCGGAGCGGGTCGCCGTCCCGGCCGACGGCTCGCCGGTCGCGGCGATCGTCTACCGGCACCGGTCCGCCGACCTCGTCCCGTCGGTCGCCGACGTGGCGGCGGTCCCGGCCGGCACGATGGCGCAGATCGCCTCGCTCGTCCCGTACCGGGTCACCTTCCCCGGCTCGATCACCGATCGCTGGCTCGCCCGCGGCCACGGGGCCACGACGCTCGAGGGCCTTCCGTTCTACCGGCGCGGCGACGGCGGCGACGCGGCCAGTCTGCTTCCTTCTCATGCGCTCGGCGGGCTGGGGGTCCGCGACCCGTTCCAGGCACCCTGGTACGGCGACCGCGCCGGTGGTGGGGTCGTCGACGCGCAGCTGTTCGATCGCCAGGACGTCGTGCGCGCGACGAACGACGATGCCGCCTTCGAGGTCGGTGGCCGCAACGCGAGCCTTCTCGCCGCAACCTCGTGGGAGCCCGACGGCCGGCGGGAGGTGCTCGCCGGGCGCGCGACCGGTACGTTCGGGCCGGTCGGGGCGAACCTCGTCGCGCTCGTCGGCGACGACCCCGGGGTTCACTACGCCGGCGGCGGCCTCGACCTGCGCGGCGCGACGCGCACCTTCGACCTGCGCGCGCACGCGGCGGTGACGCTGGACGAGGCGACCGGGAACGGCCCGCTCGACGCGGGGAGCGTGACTGACCTCGGCTTCGACGTCACCGGCCGCGGCGCCGACGCACTCGAGGTCCACGGCCGCTGGCGCGACGAGCGCGGCACGTTCGACGGAACCGACGGTCAGCACCACGATGCGGCGCTCGTCGTCGGGACGACGCGCGGCACGGACGTGCGGGTCGGCACCGCGCTCGCGCTCGCCTACGGCGACGAGTACGGGG
>JAFAMK010000142.1 GCA_019233415.1 Vulcanimicrobiota bacterium | reverse complement strand
GAGCCAGAAGGCTTCTAGGGCGATGCGCGACGCCGTGCGCGGGGGAACGGTTAGGGCGGCGAGCGTGTCGCCGCGGCCGACGAAGCGATCGCCGTCGAGGACGACGCCGACGCTTTCGCCGGCCCAGGCGGTGGCGGTGTCGCCCTCCGGCCAGCGCACGAGCTTTTCGGCGCGCACGAGCACGCCGGCGGGGAGCAACAACACCTCGGCGCCGGCTTCGAGCGCGCCGCTTGCGACCGTGCCGACGACGACGCGCTCGCCGTCGCGCCGGTAGACGTCTTGCACGTCGAGCCGGAAGGCGCGTTCGAGCGGCGCCGGGACGCGGCGGATCGAGGCGATCGCTTCGGCGATCGTCGGGCCCGTGTACCACGGCGTCGTGCTGGCGCGCGCGACGACGTTTTCGCCGCGGCTTGCGCTGACCGGGACGATTTGCGCCGGCGGCGTGCGGTGGAGCGCCGCGCGCAGCGTGCGTTCGAGTTCCGCGAACCGGCGCTGCGCATCGTCGAGCAGGTCGATCTTGTTGACCGCGACGATGACGTGGCCGATTCCGAGGAATGCAAGCAGATAGGCGTGGCGCAGCGTCTGGTCGCCGATCCCGGCCGCCGCGTCGACGACGAGGATCGCCGCATCCGCCTCCGATGCGCCGCTGAGCATGTTGGCGAGGAACTGGCGGTGGCCCGGCGCGTCGATGATCGTGTAGCGGCGATCGTGGAGCGTGAACCATAGGCGCGTCGTGTCGATCGTGATCGCCTGGTCACGCTCTTCCTGCAGCGAGTCGAGGACGTACGACCATTCGGGCGCGGTGCCGCGGCGTGCGCTGCTCGCGATCACCTCGTCGATCTTCGACTGGTGGAGCAGGCCGAGATCGAGCATCAGCCGCCCGATCAGCGTCGACTTGCCGTGGTCGACGTGCCCGGCGACGACGATCCGCGACGTGTCACCCTGAGCGTGTCGAAGGGTCATCTTACATGTACCCCGCGGTGCGCAGGCGCTCGAACGAGTCCTCGCTCTCGTGATCCATCACGCGCCCGGCGCGTTCCGGATCGCGCGTCGCGAGCAGCTCGGCGATGATCGCGTCGATCGTCGACGCCTCGCTCGCGATCGGGCGCGTGATGTTCTTCTCGCCGAGCGAGCGGTAGCGCACGCCGTCGCGCGCCAGGTAGAGGTCGACGTACGGAATCTGCTCGCGCTGCGTGTAGCGCCACACGTCGATCTCGGTCCACTGCAGCAGCGGGTGGACGCGCACGTGCGCGCCGTGCGCGACGTCGGTCGCGTAGTAGCCCCACAGCTCCGGCGGCTGCGAACGCACGTCCCACGTTCCGCCGGCCGAGCGCGGGCTGAAGACGCGTTCCTTCGCGCGCGTCGCCTGCTCGTCGCGGCGGATGCCGACGACGATCCCCTGCGGTCGTTCGCGCTCGAGATAATTTCGCAACCCTTCGGTCTTGCGCGCGGCGGCACGCGTCGCGGGCGGGAGCGTCGGGTCGATCTCGTCCTCCGGCGGGCACGGCTCGACGCGCAGGTCGAGGTCCCACGCGCGCGCCAGTTCGTCCCGAAACGCATACACCTCGTCGAGCTCGAGCCCGGTGTCGAGCTGCACGAGCGGGAACGGAATCTCGCCGAAGAACGCTTTGCGGACGATCCACAGCAGCGCCGTGCTGTCCTTTCCCATCGACCACAGCATCGCAAGCGGCCGTAGCGTCGCGAACGCTTCGCGGACGATCGTGATCGCGGTGTGTTCGAGCACGTCGAGATCGTGCGTAGCTTCGATGACGCTCACGTGAGCAGACCTTTCGAGGCGGCGTGGCGCGCGAGCGCGCGCGCCGTGAGGGCGAGGACGACGGCGACGAGCGCGAGCGCGGCGGCGAGCGCGAACGCCGCCTCCGACCGCGCGTCGTTGTAGAGGTCAGCGAACGAAAGCGGGATCGTCTGGGTCAGCCCGCGCACGTTTCCCGAAACGACCGAGACCGCGCCGAACTCGCCGAGCGCGCGCGCGTTGCAGATCAACAGGCCGTTGAGGAACGAGGCGCGCGCGACGGGAACGGTGACGAGCCGGAACGTCTGCCACGCGCTTGCGCCGAGGCCGAGCGCGACCTCTTCGAGCACGCGGCCGTGCGCGCTCAGCTGCACGATCACCGCGCGCGCGACGTACGGAAACGTGACGAGCGTCGTCGCGAGCGCGATCCCGAGCGGCGCGAACGCGACGTGGACGCCGTGCGCCGCGAGCCACCCGCCGGCCGGCGTGCGTTCACCGAACGTCGCGACGACCGCGAGCCCAGCGATCACCGGCGAGACCGTCAGCGGCGCATCGATCAGCGTGATCAGCAGCGCCTTGCCGGGGAACCGGTACTTCGCGATCGTCCAGCCGGCAAGCAGCCCGAACGACGCGTTCGCCGCGACTGCGGCGAGCGCGACCACCACGCTGAGCCGGACCGCGGCGCGCACCGCGGGGTCGCCGGCGAGCGCCACGAGTGCGAACCACCCGCCGGCAAGCGCACCGGCGATCACCGTCGCGAGCGGCAACACGATGAGCACGCCGAGGATCAGCACGATCGGCGCAACGGCGAGGAAACCACCGACGCGCACGCGGTCAAACACCGGCCTGCACTCGGACGATTCGCCGCTGGAGGGCGTTGATCGCGAGGATCAGCGCGAGCGCGACGAGCAGCATCACCGTCGCGAGCACCGCCGCGCCGGCCTGGTCGTACTCTTCCAAGTGCGTGAGGATGAGCAGTGGCACGATCTCGGTGCGGCCGGGAAAGTTCCCCGCGATGAAAACGACCGAGCCGTACTCGCCGATCGTGCGCGCGAGCGCGAGCGCGAATCCGGTCGCCAGCGCGGGGAGCGCGAGCGGGATCGTCACCCGCAGCGCGACGCCGACTGCCGACGCGCCGAGCCCGCGCGCCGCGTCGTGAAGGTCGCGCGGCAGATCGGCAAGCGCGGGTTGGACCGTGCGCACGACGAACGGCAAACCGACGAACGCCAGCGCGAGGACGATTCCGAGCGGCGTGTACGCGACCGCGATCCCGTGCGCGAGCAGCGGCGCGCCGAGCCAGCCGTGCGGGCCGTAGAGCGTCGACAGCGTCAGCCCCGCGACCGCCGTCGGAAGCGCGAACGGCAGGTCGACGAGCGCGTCGAGCAGCGCACGTCCCGGCAACCCCGGCGCGCTGAGCACCCACGCCGCCCACAGGCCGAGCACGACGTCGATCGCCGACGCAAGCGCCGCGGCGCCGAGCGTCAGCCCGAACGCCGCCAGCGTGCGCGGCGCGAGCAGCAGCGCGCGCAGCCGCTCGGGCGTGACGCCGTGCGCCGACCAGACGACCGCCGCGAGCGGGATCACGACGACCAGCGCGACGACGGTCGCCGTCGCCGCGAGCGCCACGGTGCGGCCCGGGATCGGATCGCGTTTCATCGAGCCGCGATCCGGTCGAAGACGCCGCCGTCGGCGAAGAACCGCGCCTGCGCGGTCTGCCAGCCACCGAACGATGCGATCGTGACGAGGTCGGTGCGCGCGAAGTGCGTTCCGCAACTGCCGAGGACCGAGGTCAGACGCGGACGATACCCCTCCCGGCACGCCAGCTTCTGGGCCTCGGGCGAGTACAGATAGCGCAGGTACGCCTCGGCAACCGCCTCCGTCCCGTGCTTGCGCGCGTTCGCGTCGACGACCGCGACCGGCGGTTCGGCCAGGACGCTGACCGACGGCACGACGATCTCGTAGCCGTCCTTCGGCGCACTGCGCTGGATGAAGAACGCCTCGTTCTCCCACGCCAGCAGCACGTCGCCGATCTGCCGGTCGACGAATGAAACGGTCGCGCCGCGCGACCCGCCGTCGAGGACCGCCACGTTCTTGTAAACGCCGGCGGCAAACGCGGTCGCCTTCGCGTCGTCGTTGTGACTGTGCTTCAGGCCGTACGCGTACGCGGCGAGGAAGTTCCAGCGTGCGCCGCCGCTCGTCTTCGGGTTCGCGGCGACGACCGCGACGCCGGGCCGCGCGACGTCGTTCCAGTCGCGGATGCGCTTGGGGTTCCCCTTGCGCACGACGAACACGACGGTCGACGTGTACGGCGCGCTCGCGTCCGGAAGCCGCTTCTGCCAGTCGGCGGGAAGCGCGCCCGACTTCGCGATCGCGTCGACGTCGTATGCGAGCGCGAGCGTCACGACGTCGGCGGAAAGCCCGTCGATCACGGCGCGCGCCTGTGCCCCCGAACCGCCGTGCGACTGCTGCACGGTGACGTCCTGTCCGGTCTTCTTCTTCCAGTACGCCGCGAACAGCGCGTTGTACGCTTCGTAGAACTCGCGCGTCGGGTCGTACGACACGTTGAGCAGCGTGACGGCCGGCGCCGCGCCACGCGCCGCCAGCGGCGCGAATGCCAGCGTCGCGAGCGCGAACAGCAGCATGCCGGCCCGCGCGAACGTTCGTCGCATCACGCGGCGCCCTCCGCGCCGTCTTCGGAGGTGTCATCGAACGTGCGCGCGCGCGTCGGTGCGACGTACAGCGCGTCGCCGGGCACCCGAGCCGCGGCAGGACCGCCCGCGACCGGAACCTCGATCGTCACGGTGCCACCCGTGTCGAGCTGGCAGTCGTAGCGCGTGCGCGCGCCGAGCGGGACGATGCGCGCGATCCGCGCGCGGCGCGCGCCGTCGAACGGCGCGGCCGCGACGCGGAACTCGTGCGGCCGCACGAACAGCGTCCGCGGGCCGTCGGCGAGCGCGTTCGCGGGGCCGAGGAAGCCCAGCACGAACGGGTTCACCGGCACGTCGTAGAGATCGCCCGGCGCGCCGGCCTGCTCGACGCGCCCGTCGCGCATCACGACGACGTCGTCGGCGATCTCGAGCGCCTCGTCGGCGTCGTGGGTGACCAGCAGCGTCGTGACGTGGGTGCGCTCGTGGAGCGCGCGCAGCCAGCCGCGCAGCTCGCGCCGCACGTGCAGGTCGAGCGCGGAGAACGGCTCGTCGAGGAGCAGGATCGCCGGCTCCGGCGCGAGCGCGCGCGCCAATGCGACGCGCTGGCGCTGACCGCCGGACAGCTCGTGCGGCCGGCGCGACCCGTAGCCCGCGAGCTGCACGACGTCGAGCAGTTCGCGCACGCGCGCGCGCCGCTTCGCGCGCGAAACCCCGCGGACCGTCAGCGCAAAGCCGACGTTCTCTTCGACGCTCAGGTGCGGAAAGAGCGCGCCGTGCTGGAAGACGAAGCCGACGTTGCGCGCGCGCAGCGGCTTGTCCGTCACGTCCGCGCCGTCGACCAGCACGCGCCCCGCGTCGGGGACGTCGTAGCCGGCGACCAGCCGCAGCAGCGTCGACTTGCCGCAGCCGGACGGGCCGAGGACCGCGGTCAGCGCGCCGCGCGCGAACGACAACCGCGCGTCGTCGACCGCGACGACCGCGCCGAAGCGCTTCGTGACGCCGTCGAGGACGATCACGACGCGCGCCCCGCCGGCGCGTGGTGCAGCCCGCACTCGGTCTTCGCAAACCCGGTCCACCGCCCGGCGCGTTGGTCGTCCGCCGACGCGCGGCGCGTGCACGGGATGCAGCCCAGGCTCGGGTACCCGTCGGCGAGCAGCGGGTTCACTGGAACGTCGTGCGCGTTGACGTATGCCCACACGTCGGCTTCGCTCCAGTCGAAGAGCGGGCTCACTTTGACCAAACCGGCGCCGTCGTCGGCGACCGGCTCGATCTCCGCGCGCGTCGCCGACTGGTCGCGGCGAATCGCGGTCAGCCACGCGCCGTAGCCGCGCAGAAAGGCGCGGTGCGGCGCGACTTTGCGCAGCGCGCAGCACGCATCGGGATCGCGTTCCCACAGCGCGGCGCCGTAGCGCGCATCCTGCTCGGCGACGGTGAGCGCCGGCTGCAGCGCGACCGGCGCGATGCCGTAGCGGCGCCCGGCGCGCGCGACGAGCGCGTACGTTTCGGGGAACAGCAGGCCGGTGTCGATGTAGTAGACCGGCAGCGTGCGGTCGATGCGCTGCACGAGGTCGAGCAGCGCCATCCCCGAGGGGCCGCCGAACGAGCACGCGACGGCGACGCGCCCGCCGTGGCGCACGATCGCGTCGCGAATCACGCGCTCGGCGCGCGCTTCGGGTGTCATGCCGGCACGGGCGCGAACGCTTCGCGCGCGGCCCAGTCGCCGAACGACTCGCCGGCGAACCGGCGCGCCGCGAACTCGGCGAACAGCGGCGCGAGCAGTTCGGGAATCTCCGCAAGCCGCGCGCCTTGGCGCCACAGCGTCGCGAGACGCGTCGAGGCACGGTCGCCGCCGAGGAAGAGTTGATAGCGGTCGGGACTCTGGCCGACGATCCCGATCTCCGCCATGTACGGACGCGCACAGCCGTTCGGGCAGCCGGTCATGCGGATTGCGATCTCTTCGCCGGGAAGTCCGGCGCGATCCAGCTCGGCTTCGATCGCCGCGAGCAGGCTCGGGATCACGCGCTCGGACTCGGCGAGCGCGAGCCCGCAGGTCGGCAGCGCCGGGCACGCCAGTGCGCGCCGTTGCAATGGCGCGACGCGCTCCGGTGCCTCGACACCATGCGCGCGCAGCAGCGCGTCCACTGTGTCGCGCGCGTCGGCCGGGACGTCGACGACCAGCAGTTGCTGTCCCGGCGTCGCGATGAGATCGTATCCGCGCTCGGCGAGCGCGCGCAGCGCGGTCTTCAACCGCCACGAACCGTCGTCGCGCACGCGACCGCTGGCGACGTGCAGCCCGAGGAACCAGCGGCCGTCGCCCTGCGCGTGCCAGCCGTAGCGCGGCGCATCGTCCCAGGCGGGAAGCGCGAGCCACGGGCCGAGCGCAAAGCCGGCGACGCGCTCGACCTCGGCGCGGAACCAGTCCAGTCCGCGCTCGGCAATCACGTACTTCAAGCGCGCGTGACGCCGGTCGGAGCGGTCGCCCCAGTCGCGCTGGACGAGGACGATCGCGCGCACCGCGTCGAGCAGCCGGTCGGGCGCGACGGAGCCGAAGTGATCGGCGAGCCGCGGATAGGTCGTCGTCTTGCCGTGCGTGCGCCCGAGCCCGCCGCCGACGGCGAGGTCGTACGCGCGCAGCGTGCCGTCGTCGCTGAAGACCGGGACGATGCCGACGTCGTTGGTGTAGAGGTCGACGCTGTTGTCGCCCGGGGCCGTCGTCGCGATCTTGAACTTGCGCGGCAAATAGGTCGCGCCGTAGATCGGCTCGTCGGCCGGCGCCTCACCGTGCACGGTCTCGCCATCCTGCCAAATCTCCAGATACGCGCCGCTGCGCGGCGCGAACTCGCGTGCGATGGCTTCGGCCGCATCGCGAGCGACTTCGTACGCGACGTGCGCGTACGGCCACGGCGGCGCGACGACGTTGCGCACGACGTCGCCGCAGGTCGCGAGCGTCGAGCCGAGGTTGGCGACGATCTCCGCGATCACTGGTCGCAGGTCCGGCTTGCGCACGCCGTGGAGCTGCAGCCCCTGACGCGTCGTGATGCGGATCGTTCCGTTCCCGTGACGGTCGGCGAGGTCGTCGACGGCGCGCCACAGCTGCGCGGGAACACGGCCGCCGGTCGCCTTGACGCGGACCATGAACGAATACTGCTTGTCGCCGCCTTCGTCGCGCGCGCTCTTGCGCGCGTCGCGGT
>JAFAMK010000132.1 GCA_019233415.1 Vulcanimicrobiota bacterium | reverse complement strand
ACGGCCGACGGCGGGATGGTCGACGACTTCGTCTTCGAGGGAACCGACGGCGTCGTGCACGTGCGCAATGCGCCCTCGCCGGCGGCGACGTCGTCGCTCGCGATCGGCAAGTACATCGCCGACGACGCCGAGCAGCGCTTCGACCTCTCGGCGCGCTCGGCGGCGGTTTGAACACGATGCCGCACGATTTCGTCGAAGTGGCCTGGCTCGCCGAACGCATCGGCGACCCGCGCGTGCGGATCGTCGACGCGCGCAGCGTCCCGCACGGCGGGGTGGTCGCGATGCCGTCCGGGCGCGAGCAGTTCGCCGCGGGGCACATCCCCGGCGCGGTGCATCTCGACTACGCGGACGACTTGAGCGATCCAGCGACGCCGTACGCGGCGCGCGTCGCGCCGCCCGACGCGTTCGCGCGCGTCATGGGCGCGCACGGGATCGGCGACGAGGGCATCGTCGTCGCGTACGACGCGGGAACGATTCCGTTCGCCGCGCGGATCGTCTGGATGCTGCGGTACTACGGGCACGACGAAGCGTACGTGCTCGCCGGCGGACTGCCGGGTTGGACCGCTGCCGGACACGCGCTCGCGACCGATACGCCGGTTATGGTGCCCGCGACGTTCACGCCGGGCCCGCGGCCCGAACTGCGCGCGGAGCGCGACGAGGTCGTCGCGATCGCAGAAGGACGCAGCGACGAACAACTGATCGAGACGCAGCGCGATCAAACCTACGCGCAGCGCGACCGCGACATTCCGCGCGCGGTGCGGATCAGCGGGAACCTGCTGCTCGAAGACGCGCGCGGCGGGCGCGTCGCCGACCCGGCGACGCTCGACCGGCTCGTCCACGACGCGGGGCTCGACAAGCATGCGCGCACCGTCGTGAGCTGCGGCAGCGGCGTCTCCGCCTCGGGTGCGTGGCTTGCGCTGCGTGCGGCCGGGTTCGACGACGTCGCGGTCTACGACGGTTCGTGGATGGAGTGGGAGCACGACGCGCTCCCGACCGTGCCGAAACCGGCGCGCTAGACGGCTTCGCTGAGCGCGAACGCGGTCGCGCGATTGCGGCCGTCCGACTTCGCACGGTAAAGGGCGGCGTCGGCGGACTCGATCAGCCGGTCCGCCGTCAGCCCGGGCGCCGGGAGGCACGCCGCGACGCCGAAGCTCATCGTGACGTGCGGCGCGACGTCGGAGCCCGCGTGCGGAACGCCGAGTGCGGCCACCGCGGCGACGAGCCGCTCGGCGACGCCGAGCGCGACCTCCAGCGAGACGCCGGGGAGCAGCACGACGAACTCTTCGCCGCCGAAGCGCGCGACGACGTCGTGCTCGCGCCGCGTGCGCGCCAGCGCCTCCGCGACGCGGCGCAGACACGCGTCCCCGCTCTGGTGGCCGTACGTGTCGTTGAAGCGCTTGAAGTAGTCGACGTCGCCGAGAATGGCGGCGAGCGGCGTGCCGTCGCGCAGCCCCTTCTGCCATTCGAATTCGAGTGCGCTGTCGAACGAGCGGCGGTTGGCGATCCCGGTCAGCGCGTCGAGCGACGAGAGCTGGGACAGCTCGCGGTTGACGTGCTTGAGCTGCGTGCTCATCGCGAGCAGCCGCTGTTGCATGTCGGTGATGCGCCGCATCGCGTTGAGCTTCGCGCGCAGCACGACGGGGCTCACCGGCTTTGCGATGTAGTCGTCGCCGCCGGCGTCGATTCCCTGGACGACGTCGTCATCCGCCACGCGGCCGCTCAGGAAGATGATCGGGATCCAGCGCTCCTCTTCGTCGCGGTCGCGCATCATGCGCGCGACCTGGTAGCCGTTCATCCCCGGCATCTCGACGTCGAGCAACACGAGGTCCGGCGCCTCGGCGGCGTACAGGTCGAGTGCGGTCGCGCCGTCGGCGGCTTGCACGACCGGGTGGCCCATATCGCGCAGATACCTGGCGGTCAGCTCGCGCGCGACGCGCGAGTCGTCGACCAGGAGAATCTTCATCGCACGTCAGGCGTCGGGGCGCGCGAAGGCGACGATCTCGTGCGCCTCGCGGTGGTTCGTCCAGAAGCGCTCGCCGTCGAACGCGAGGGCGCGCGCGCGGAACGGGACGATGGCGATGTCGTCGACCACTGGCACGGCCCCGCGCGCGTCGATGCGCGTGAGCCAGTAGTCGCCCTCGTCCTCGTCGTCGGTGGTGAGCAGGTAGAAGCGTCCCTCGACGACGACCTGACCGCAGATGCCGTGCGGCGACGCGATCGTGCTGAGGACCGCACCGGTCGCGTCGACGCCGAGGATCCGCCGGTTGTACCACTGGCTGATGTAGAGCACGTCGCCGTCCCAGCTCAGCTGCGAACCGGTATGATCGGGCGCGTCGAACGCGCCGGCCGACGTGAAGCCGTGGCCGGGGATGAAGCGGCTGACGACCCGGTCGTCGTCGGGCC
>JAFAMK010000037.1 GCA_019233415.1 Vulcanimicrobiota bacterium | reverse complement strand
TCGCACCCGACGCAACGATCTCGGCGAGCGTGAACGGCGCGGTCGGACGCTTTCCAGGCGGGATGCGCGTTTCGTCGCTCCCGTGGACGAGCGCGATCCGTACCCCGGGGCGGTCGAAGCGCGCGCCGGCGAACGGCCGGCCCGGCTCGGCCGGCGCGTGGCCGAAGCCGTAGATCGTCACGTCGTCGTTCAGCGGGTACGCGCTCCAGCGCGGCTCCGCGAAGACGCGCACGTTCGGCGGGCGGTCGTCGCGAGCGTAGAGCGCGCGGGCCGAGTACGGGTCGTGGTTCCCCGGCGCGACGAAGACCGGGCCGCCGAAGCGCCCGAGCTGGGCGAAGACGAAGCGCGCGGTCTGCGGACCGGCTCGCTCGGCTTCGTAGAGGTCGCCGCCGATCGTCAGCGCGTCCGCGCCGCGCGCCAGCGCGAGGTCGACGACCCGCTCGAACGCGTCGGCCAGTGCGGCACGGCGGCGCGCCCCGCCGCGCAGCTCGGTGAAGGCCGTCTCGAGGTGGACGTCCGCGGCATGGACGATCGTCGTCGCCATCGAGCCGGACTTTCGCCGCGCCTGGCCGGGGCGGCCCGCCCGGTCCGTCCGGTAACGGTACGCCTTAGCGCTCGGCTTACGAAAAGCCGGACGTCTTTGCCGTCAGTTTACAAAGCGCTCGCCCGCTCGGCGAGGAGCGCGCGCAGACGCGGCTTCTCGACCTTCCCCATCGCGTTGCGCGGGAGCGCCTCGACCGGGTAGAGGGCCTTCGGGACCTTGAAGCTGGCGAGGCGCTCGCGCAGCGCCGCGAGCGTGGCCGCCGCGTCGAACGACGGGTCGGTCTCGACGAACGCGACCGGCAGCTCACCACGCGCCGGGTCCGGCTGACCGATCACCGCCGCGGCACGCACGCCGGGGAGCCGCAGCAGCTCGTCCTCGACTTCCAGCGGGTAGACGTTGAAGCCGCCGCTGATGATCAGCTCCTTCAGCCGGCCGTTGATGACGTAGCCGCGCTCGGGATCGAACGTGGCGAGGTCGCCGCTGCGGTACCAGCGCCGCCCGCGCGCGTCCTCACGGAACGCTGCCTCGGTCGCGTCGTCGTTCCGCCAGTAGCCGGCGAAGACGTTCGGCCCGTGGACGAGGATCTCGCCGGCCTCGCCGGGCGCGACGTCCTCGCCGTCGGGGTTCGCCAGCCGCACCTCGACGCGCGGGAGCGGGAACCCGACCGTCCCGGCGTAGCGCGGGCCTTCGTAGCGGTTGCTCAGCGCGAAGCCGAACTCGGTCGAGCCGTAGCGTTCGAGAATTGCGACGCCGAAGCGCCGCGCGAACTCTTCGTGCACGCTCGCGGGAAGCGCAGCGGAGCCTGAGACGAACAGCCGCACACGGTCGAAGCGCGTTTGCGCGCCGGCGTTTTCGAGGATGCGCACGTACATCGTCGGGACGCCGAAGAACATCGTCGCCTCGCCGTTCGCGAGCGCGGCGACGACCGACGGCGCGTCGAACCGCTCGCGCAGCAGCACGCGCCCGCCGGCGACGAGCGTTCCGTTCAGCCCGGCGCCGAGACCGTGGACATGGAACAGCGGAAGCGTCAGCAGCAGCGTGTCGGCGTTCGACCAGTGCCAGGCTTCGTTCAACTGGTCGGCGATCGCCGCGAGGTTGCCGTGCGTGAGCAGCGCGCCCTTCGAACGGCCCGTCGTCCCGCTGGTGTAGATCAGGATCGCGCCGTCGTTCGGTTCGAGCGGTGGCGCATCGGCGAGCGGCGGGAACGACGCGTCGTGCGCCCACGCCTCGACCGCGGCGAGATCGACGACGGCGCGGTCCAGATGCGGCGCGAGATAGGGCGCGCTCTGCTCCGACACGCAGACGACGGTCGGTGCGGCGTCGCCGAGGACGTGTTCGAGGTCGGCGGTGCGGTACAGCACGTTGACCGTCACGACGATCGCGCCGGCGCGCAATCCGCCCAGGTACGCGAAGACGAACCCGGGCCGGTTCTCCGCGTAGATCGCGAGCCGCTGGCCGGGCCGCAGGCCCGCCGCGCGCAGCTGCGCGGCGACCCGCAGCGACGCCGCGCGCAGCGCGCCGTACGACACGCCGTCGAGCGCCAACGCCTCCGGCCGCGCGGCGGCGTGGGCGTCGAGCGCGTCGAGGACGGTGCGGGTCAAGCCAGGTATTGGTGGAACCAGGCCAGCGTGCGCGTCCAGGCGTCGGCCGCGGCGCTCGGAACGTAGCTCGGGCGCGTGTCGTCGAAGAACGCGTGCCCGGCCTCGTCGTAGATCTTCACCGCGTGCGGCGCGGTCAGCCGCGCGAACATCGCGGTGACGTCCTCGGCCTTGATCGACGTGTCGCGCGCGCCGAAGCTTCCCAGCAGCGGGGTCGTGATGCGGCTGGTGTAGTCGAACGTCGACGCGGTCGTCGGGGCCTTCGTGTCGGTCCCCGGCCGCACGTTTCCGTAGAACATCGACGCGGCGGCGAACCCCTTCGAGTCGATGATCGACTGCAGCACGATCCCACCGCCCATGCAGAAGCCGGTGATGCCGATCGACGCGTCGTGCGCCTGGGTGTGAATCCAGTCGTGCGCCGCGATGATGTCGCCTTGCACGAAGCCCTGCGTGTACATCTGGCCCGCGAGCGCGCGGAACGGCGTCATCTCGGTGGTCTCGTCGCCGCTCGCCGGGTTCAGCCGGCCGTAGAGCATCGGCGCGACCGCGATGAAGCCGGCCTTCGCATAGCGGCGGACGGTGTCGCGCAGTTGCGCGTCGACCCCCCAGATCGCCTGGATCACGACGACCCCCGGCGTCAGGCGCGTGACGGTCCGCGGTGTGGCGGCGTAGGCACCGATCGGGCCACCGGCGCTCGGCGTGAGCTGCGGGTGCGCGACGATGATCGCTGGGTCGTCTTCGGCAACGATCGGCGGGTGCGGTTTCCCGAACCCTTCCGTCTGCGCGGCCGCCGCCGCGGCGTTGCCGATGGTCAACGCCGCACCCGCACCGAGCGAGACGAAGCCGCGGCGGTTGAGCAGAGGCGAGGTGGAGTCGGTCGGGTCGATCTGCGCTTCGGTGTCCATCGCTCCGTTCTCAATCAGCTGTAGAGGTTGCCGCACGCGATCGGGCGCGCGCCGGGCGCAGTCGAGGAGAACACCACGACGTTATAATTCCCTGAGAGCAGCTTCGGCTCGGGGGCCTGGACCGTGCTCAGCGAGCGGCCCTGCCGCACGTCCTGCAGGTTGTAGGCCTGGATGCTCGACATGTGATCGCAGTCGAGCCCGCGTTCGATCTTCGCCGCCTGCGGGCCGTCGGGAACCCCGTGCAGGACGACGAGCACGCGCGTCGCCCAACCGCGGCCGTAGAGCGCGACCGTCCCGACCGCGCCCGAGTTGTTGAGCTCCTGGATGCCGCGCTCGACCCCGCTCCCCGTATCACCCGGGTACGACTGCGCCGACGCAACGGCACCCGTCAGCAGCACCGCGACGACCGCGGTCCCAACTCGCTTCATACGACCTCCTAGACTAGCAGAATATGCGCGCCCCGAGTTCCTACCCGCGTAATCCCCGGTCCTGGTCCGAGCAAGGAGCCGGTGACCCGGAGGGCTCTTGCCCTCAGTCGAAGTCGTCGAGGAGCGTGTAGCTCCCGTTCGAGTCATTGACGTGGATGGAGAAGCCCTGACTGTCGTTGCGGTACCACGTCGCGGCGCAGGGGACGTTGCCGCCCGCCTCGACCAAGACGACGTCGTCGTGGCCGCAGTCGATTCGTATCGCGATCCGCACCGCAACACGGTGTCCCCGCAGGCCGCCACCGAGCCGGTGTTCGAACGCGCGCCGCGCGACCTCGCGCACGTCCGCGAGAACGACGACGACGTGCTGCTTCGTATCGTCGAACTCCAAGGGGCCGCCGTACGCGACGTGGAGGTCGTAGTGCTCCGTCTGCCGGCCGAGTCGCGCGGTGCAGCGGGTCGGTGCGCTCGAAGGGCTGAGCGTGACTTGCGCGGGACAGTGCACGTCGCCCAAGAGGCCGTGCCGCAGTAAGGCCTCGTGCTGGTAGCCACCGGCGATCGCGCGGAGATACCGTTCCATCCGCAATCCAGGGAACGTCACGCCACCGTGCACGGCCGCGGTGATCTCGCGTCCGAGGAACCGTTCTACCGCGGTAGCGCCGCTCGGAAGCGCAGCGAGGAACTCGTCGTATCCCTTCGGTGTCGCATCGACACGGTTCGCAACGATGTCGGGCGCGTCGGGTGCGTCGATCGCGCAGGTGACATGATCGTCGGATGCGATCACGCGCACGTCCGATCCGTCGCAGCGCGCGGTGAAACGCGTTCCGTATTCGAATGCGAGGTCGTCCGCGATCGCTCGCTCGGCGTCCCGTTTGACGAAGAGCGTGTCGACGTGCTGCAGTTCCTCAATGCCGTCCGAATCGTGTCCGACGTCGACATGCAGCTCGTCTCCGTCAACGAGAATCGTGCAGTGCCCGACTCCATGTCCGGTCAAGTTCATCAAAAACGGGCATTTCGACGGAAGCACCGTCACGCCGGGATGACGCCCGGCGAGCAGATCGCCAACCTCGCGATCGATCCACGCGCTCGCATCCTTGCCGCTGAGAAGCTCCGGATGCGTCGCGTCGTGCAACGACGAACCGCAGCCGGTTGAAACGGCCGTTACGAGAACGAGCGCGGCGAGACGTCCTGTCCAGCGCACGCCGCAATTTTAGTGGAAGTTGCGGGCGGGGACCTTCTTGGCGGCTGCGGGGGCGTCGAGGGTCCAGCACTGGCGCATGATCAGGTCGAGGCAGCCGGACTCTTTTTGGAGGACGCCTTCGACGATCAGGCAGTGTGCGCTGCGGATGACGCGGCGGTTGCGCTCGTACACGTCGGGGCGGACGATCACGTTGACGAGGCCCGTCTCGTCCTCGAGCGTCAGGAAGACGAAGCCTTTCGCGGTGCCGGGGCGCTGGCGCGTGACGACCATTCCGCCGACCTTGCAGACGAGGTTCTTCGGCATCGCGGCGAGCCGGTTCGCGGCCAGGACGTTCTGCGCGTCGAGGAACGGGCGCACGTGCGCGATCGGCTGCACGTCGCTCACGCCGGTCGTGTGCACGTCGAGCAGCGTGCGTTCGGGTGCGGTCAGCTCGCGGAGCGCGACGTCGGGTTCGTCGTCGATCTCCATCGCACGGCCGAGCTCGCCGCGCGCCTCGCGCTCGTCGAGCGCGCGCAGTGCCCACATCGCGTCGCGGCGGTGCGGGAACCACGGGATGAACGCGCCGGCCGCGGCGAGATTCTCCAGCGCGTCGCGTCCCAGCTCGGTGCGGCGCGCGAAGTCGACCAGATCGGCGAACGGGCGGCCTTCGCCGAGCGCGCTGTCGAGCCGCATGCGCTGCGCCTCGCCCATTCCGCGCACGAGGTGGAAGCCAAGTCGCAGCGCGCCCTCGTCGTCGACGGTGCTCCACCACGCGCTCGCGTTCACCACGATCGGCTTGACGACGACGCCGTGGCGCCGCGCGTCGTTGACCAGCACCTCGGTCGAGTAGAATCCCATCGGCTGCACGTTGAGGATCGCAGCGCAGAAGATCGCCGGCTCGTGACATTTCACATATGCCGAGGCGTAGGCGAGCAGCGCGAACGACGCGGCGTGTGACTCGGGGAAACCGTAGTCGGCGAACCCTTCGAGCATGTGGAAGAGCCGGTCGGCGTCGTCGTGCGCGATCCCGTTGGCCGTCATCCCCGCGATCAGCCGCGGGTAGATTTCGGCCATGCGCTCGCGCGAGCGCTTGTGCCCCATCGCGCGGCGCAGTTGGTCGGCCTCGCTCGCGGTGAAGCCGGCCGCTTCCATCGCCATCCGCATCCCCTGCTCCTGAAACAGCGGCACGCCGAGCGTGCGTGAGAGAATCGGTTCGAGCTTGGGATGCTGATAGGTTACTTCTTCGAGGCGATTGCGCCGCCGCAGGAAGGGATGAATCATGTCTCCCTGGATCGGGCCGGGGCGGATGATCGCGACCTGCATGACGATGTCGTAAAAGTTTTCCGGCCGCAGCCGCGGGAGCATCGACATCTGCGCGCGCGACTCGACTTGGAAGACGCCGATCGAGTCGGCGCGCTGCAGCATCGCGTACGTCTCCGTGTCGTCTTGCGGAATCTCGTTGAGCGCGAGCGGCGGGCGGTCGGGGTAGCGGCGCGCGTAGAGTGCGAACGCGTCGCGCAGCAGCGAGAGCATTCCTAGTCCCAGCAGGTCGATCTTGATGAGGCCGAGGTCGGCGAGATCGTCCTTGTCCCACTGCACGATCGTGCGGTCGCGCATCGACGCCCACTCGACCGGCGCGACCGCGACCAGCGGCGAGCGCGTGATCACCATTCCGCCGCTGTGAATCCCCATGTGGCGCGGAAAGCCGTCGATCCGCCGGCAGAGCCGCAGCAGCAGTTCGCCCATCGCACCGCCGACGGGACCACGCAGCGCGTCATCGCGGTCGATGCGGTGCGGTGCCTCTTCGTCGGCTGACTCGAAGCTGGGCGTGAAGAGCCGGCCGGGCGTCGCGGCGGGGACGTCGCCGTCGCGCGAGGGCACGAGGTTCGAGCCGGCGTCGAAGTCGCGGCGCTTCGCGACCGACGGCGGCAGCCGCGCAGGTGCAGTTGCCGCCGGCGGAACGCCCAGCGCACCGCCGAGTGATTCGCGTGCGTCGTACTCGTGCACGATCGCGTCGATCTGGCCGAGCGTGAGCCCGAGCGCCTTGCCGACGTCGCGAATCGCCGAGCGCGTGCGATACGTGATCACTTCGGCGGTCATCGCCGCATGCTCGCGCCCGTAGCGGCCGTAGACGTACTGAATCACCTTCTCGCGGTCTTGGTGCGCGAAGTCGATGTCGATGTCGGGGACCTCGCCACGCTCTTCGGTCAGAAAGCGCTCGAAGAGCAGATCGTGCGCGATCGGATCGACCGCGGTGATCCCGAGCGTGTAGCAGACCGCGGAGTTCGCCGCCGAACCACGCCCTTGCGCGAGCACGCGCAACTCGCGCGCGGCGTTCGCGATGTCCCACACGACCAGGAAGTAGCCGGCGAGACGCATCCGCGCGATGATCCCCAGCTCGTACTCCAGCTGCCGTTCGACCTTCTCCGGCAGCGGCTGCGGATAGCGCTCCTTCGCGCCGCGATAGACCAGCGTGCGCAAATACGACTGCGGCGAGCTTTCGTCCGGCGGGATCGGGAAGAGCGGAAACTCGCCGTGCAGCTTGTCGAGCCGGAACGTGCACTGTTCGGCGACCGCGACGGTGTTGCGCAGCGCGTGCGGAAACTCGGCGAACAGCCGCGCCATCTGCGCCGGCGACTTCAGGTGGTACTCGTGGTTGGGGCGCAGCAGCGTCCCTGCCTGCTCCAGCGTCGTCGTGTATTTCACGCACGTCAGCAC
>JAFAMK010000415.1 GCA_019233415.1 Vulcanimicrobiota bacterium | reverse complement strand
GCGACGACCGTCGCGCTCGCGCCGCGCACGCTCCCGCTGCAGATCGCCGCGGTGATGCGCGCGGTCGTGGACGCCGATCCGCACCGCCCGATCCCGCCGGGCGACGCGGTGCGCGTCGTGCGCGCGCCCGACCGCGCCGCCGAAGCTGACACGGTCGCCGAACGCGTCACTGCGCTGCTCGCGGCCGGAACGCCGCCGGGCCGGATCGCGGTCGTCCACCGCACCTTGCGCACGCTCGGCGCCTGCGAGGACGCACTCCTCGCGCGCGACGTCCCGATCGCGCTCGCCGGCGACCCGGCGCTGTTCGTGCGCACGGACGTGCTCGACGCGCTCGCGCTGCTGTGGACGGCGGTCGATCCGTTCCGCAACGTCTGGACGCTGCGCGCGCTGCAGACGCCGATGCTGCGCCTCTCCGACGCCTCGATCGCGACGCTGTGCGGCGAGCCGGCGAGCCCACAACCCGCGCTGTTCGCGCTCCCCGAGGAGGAGCCGGAAACCGACCGCCGCTGGGACCGCAAGCGCGACCTGCGGCTGGGGATGAACCTCCTGCACGGCGAGCGCGACGCCGATCTCGCGCCGCTCGCGCGCGAACGGCTGGCGGCGTTCCGTGCACGCCGCGTGCGCTGGTCCTGCTGGCTGCGCACGACCGGCGTCGAATCCGCCGCGCGCGCGATCGTCGAGGACGGCGGACTGCTGCAGCCGCGCGCCGGCGAAACGGCGGCACGCGCGCGGCTGCGCGCGACGCTGATCGCGCGCACGATCGCGCTGCTCGGCGACTACGCGGCGCGCCACCCGTTCGACGATCTCGCCGGCGCGCTCGCGTACTGCGAGCGGCTTGCCGCCGGCGACCGCGGGCCGGAGATGGTCGACGAACGCGACGACGCGGTCGTCGTCGCGGCGGTCGAGCGCGTCCTCGCGCGCCGCTTCGACCACGTCTTCGTCGTCGATGCGCGCGCCGGTTCGTTCCCGCCGTACTACGTCCCCGACGCGTTCCTGTTCAGCACGACGTACGGGATGATTCCGAAGGAGAGCGCCGGCGACGCGGTCGCGGCGCGCACGGCGAAGTTCACCTGGTACGAGCACCACGCGAAACCGCGCGCGGCCTACGTGCGCGAGCAGCGCCGGCTGTTCGCCGCCGCACTCGGGCGCGCGGACGTCTCGGTGACCGTCTCGGCGAGCGGCCGGCCGACGCGCGGGATCGCCGCGCCGGAGCTTGCGAGCGACGTCGCCAGCCTGCTGAATCACATCTAACTCTCATCCCGCGGCAACGACTCGGCGAGACGACGTCGAATCTCAGCGCGTTCGCAGCGTAGGACGTTCGCCGTCGCGTGATCACGGAGGTCATCGTGCAGCCGCCCAAGATCGACACCACGACCGATCCGCAGGTCGGTTTTCGTCCGCCGGGGACGCTCGACGCGGCGACCGCGCTGCAGCCCTACGACGGGCGCTTCGGCACCCGTCATGCCGCGCATCTGCTGCGGCGCGCGGGCTTCGGCGGTTCGGACGCCGACGTCGCGCACCTGGCCTCGCTCGGGATGGGCGGCGCCGTCGATTCGCTGCTGCACCCGACGACGCCCGACGCGGATTTCCCCGCCTATCCGCCGTCCGACAAGCTCTACGACATCAAAGTCTCGCACCCGGTGGCGCAATACTGGTGGCTCGACCGGATGCTGCGCACGCAGCACCCGCTGGTCGAGAAGATGACGCTCTTCTGGCACAACCACTTCGCGACGTCGATCAACAAGGTCCCCGCGCAGTACATGTGCGGGATGATCAACCTGTTCCGCGATCAGGGACTGGGGCGGTTCCCGGTGCTGCTCTCGTCGGTCACGCGCGATCCGGCGATGCTGATCTGGCTCGACAACCGCTACAACGCGAAGGCACACCCGAACGAGAACTACGCGCGCGAGGTGATGGAGCTGTTCGCGCTCGGCCTCGGCAACTACACCGAAGACGACATCAAAGAGGCCGCGCGCGCGTTCACGGGCTGGTCGATCGACGCGCACCAGCAGGCGGTCTTCATCCCGGCGCGCCACGACGACGGCCAGAAGACCGTCCTCGGCCATACCGGCCCGCTCGGTGCCGAGGACGTCATCGCGATCATCGTCTCGCAGCCGGTTCACCAACGTTTTCTCGCCCACAAGCTGCTCGAATTCTTCGTCTACAGCGATCCGGAGGACGAACTGATCGAAGGCGTCGCACAGGTGTACGCGCTCTCCGGCTTCGACGTCGCGAAGACGGTCGGGACGATCCTGCGCTCGAACGTCTTCTACTCGACGCGCGCCTACCGCGCGATTCCGAAGTCGCCGATCGAGCTGGCGATCGGGACGCTGCGCTACCTCGGCGCGCAGACGATTCCGGCGAACCTGGTCTACCAGCTCGCGCGGATGGGCCAGGAGCCGCTGAACCCGCCGAGCGTGAAGGGCTGGGACGGCGGGCCGACGTGGATCAACACGACGACGCTGCTGGCGCGCTTCAACTTCGTCAACGGCCTGATCGCGCAAACCGCACCCGGCAAGAACGGCCAGCCCGCGGTCCCCGCGCCGAACGTCGCGCCCGACGACATGGTGCAGCGCCTCGGGATGGACGCGGCCAAGGTCGCCGCGGCGATCGTCAGCGGCGTCGTCCAGGACGACGTCACCTCCGACGTGCGCGCGACAATCGTCGCGTACCTGAACTCGCAGACGCCGAGCACGACGGTGCAGAACCCGGTCCCGTTCGGCCCCGAAAACTACCAGGACAAGATCCGCGGCGCGCTCGCGCTCACCCTCAACCTCCCCGTCAACCAGCTCGACTAGCGAGAAGAAGGTCGTCATGCAGCGCAAAGATTTCGTCGTCGGCTCCGCGCTGAGCGTCGCGTTCCTCGGCGGAAACGCGAGCCAGGCACTGGCGCAGGTCGCATCAGGCTCGCCGCAACTGCCGTCGTTCGGCAACGCCAACGACCCCGACAACGTCCTCGTCGTCGTGCAGATGGGCGGCGGCAACGACGGGCTGAACACCGTCATCCCGTGGAGCGACGACCAGTACCACCGCGTGCGCCCGCAAATCGCCGTCGCCGACGGGCAGATTCTCAAGCTCAACGACCGGATCGGTTTCAACCCGGCGCTCAAGGGCCTGAACGAGCTCTACAAGCAGGGTCGCGTCGCCGTGCTCCAGGGCGTCGGCTATCCGAACCCCAACCGCTCGCATTTTGAATCGACGCAGATTTGGGAGACGGCCTCACCCGACCGCCCGCAGCAGTACGGCTGGATCGGGCGCTATCTCGACAAGCGCTTCCCGCTGAACGCGCAGCCACCGTCGATGTTCGAAGCGGTCTCGCTCGGCGACATGCTCCCGGCCGCGCTCGTCGCATCGCACGTCGAGGTGCCGGCGATCGGCGCGCTCAACGCGTACGGCTACAACACCGGCCGCGATTTGGCGTCGAAGCAGAGCGCCGGCGTGCTCTACGACGGCGCGAAGGCCGGTCAGTCGCCGTACCTCTCGATGATCGCGACGACCGCGCGCGACGCGTACCACGGCGGCGACCTCCTGCGCAAGCAGACCGCGGAGTTCACCAACAAGGCGACGTACGCGCCGAACGGCTTCGCGCAGCAGCTCGCGCTCGCGGCGCGGCTGATCGGTTCGAGCGCCGGCGCGAAGATCGTCTTCGTGTCGATCGGCTCGTTCGACACGCACGCCGGCCAGCGCGCGCAGCAGGACCGCCTCCTCGGCTATCTCGGTGACGGACTGCTCGCGTTCTACACGGACCTCGCCGCGCACGGCCTCGCTGACAAGGTGCTGACGATGACGTTCAGCGAGTTCGGCCGCCGCGTCGCCGGGAACGCCTCCGCGGGTACCGACCACGGAACCGCGGCGCCGATGTTCATCCTTGGCGGCCGCGTCAAAGGCGGCATCTACGGCGACCACCCGTCGCTGACCGACCTCGACCACGGCGACCTCAAATTCGCAACCGACTTCCGCGCCGTCTACGCAACCGTCATCGAGAAGTGGCTGGGCCGCGACCCCAGCGACGTCCTCGGCGGCGCCTACCCGACCCTCGCCTTCGTCTGACCGCTCGCTCCCGAAGGGCTGCGCCGCATCCTCGTAGCACCGACGAGAATGCCCGGCGCTGCCCCGGACGACATCGACCAGGCGCATCTTGCGGCGCTGCTCGACGGCGCGCGCGCAGCCGCATTGCGCGCCGGTGATGCGATCCTCGCGATCGCACGCGAAGGCCCGTGCGAGGTGCACAGCAAGACCGACGCCTCGCCACTCACTCGCGCCGACCTCGCTGCCGACGCAATCCTCACCGAAGCGCTCCATGCACTCGAACCGCACATGCCGGTCGTCTCGGAAGAAACGACCTGCGACCTCACCGCACTCCCACGCCGCTTCTGGCTCGTCGACCCACTCGACGGCACCCGCGAGTTCATCGCCGGCAACGGCGAGTACACCGTCAACATCGCCCTCATCGAAGATGGATTGCCGGTCCTCGGCGTCGTCCACGCCCCTGCGCGCGGCGTGACGTACAGCGCAGCGCGTGGCGTAGGCGCATGGCGCACCGACGCGAAGGGTACGTGCGCGATCAGCGCGTGCGCTGACGGACCGCTCGTTGTCGCGGCGAGCCGTTCCCATTCGGGACCATCACTCGCGTCGTTCCTGCGTACGTTGCCGCCGCACACACTCGTCGAACTCGGCAGTTCGCTCAAGCTGTGCCTCGTCGCCGACGGGAGCGCACAGCTCTACCCGCGCCTCGGACCGACGTGCTGGTGGGACACCGCGGCCGCGCACGCAATCGTGCTCGAAGCCGGCGCACAACTCCTCACGCTCGCAGGCGAACCGCTGCGCTACGGCGGTGACTCGCCGCTCAATCCGTCGTTCGTCTGCACGTCTCTGCCGCGCCCGATCTGGACCGCCGCCCCCGATTGCGCATGACGCGACGGCTACGGCTCGACGTCATCGCGCCGGACGACTACGTGCGCGACGTGCTCCCGCACTCAGCCGCGCTCTGGGCCGGCAGTCGCTCCTTCGACGAGTACGTCGACGAATTCCGCGCGATCGCATCGTCGGCATTCGGAAAACGCCGCTTCCGCACCGTCGGCCTGCGCATCGACGGTGCACTGGCCGCATCGTGCAAGCGCTACGAACGCACCCTGCGCTGCGGCGACCGCACCTACAAAGCGGCCGGAATCGGCGCCGTCTTCACGCCGGACGACCTGCGCGGCCGCGGCTACGCAACGGCAATGCTCGGCGCATTCCTCGACGCCGAACGCGACGCCGGCACCGACCTGGCCTACCTCTTCAGCGACATCCACCCGTCGTTCTACGAACGCCTCGGCTTCGTCACGCTCCCCTCGCGCACGATCACGCTGCGCGCCGACTCGCTTCCGGGCCGTCGCCTCACCGTCACCGCGCTCGGCGAAGCCGACGCATCCGCAGTGCGCCGCCTCTTCGACACCTTCGACACGCGCCGCCCGTACGCGTTCGCCCGCACCCCGCTCGACTGGGAATGGCAGCGCCTACGCGCAACCTCACGCGAACACGCCGGCCAACCGGTCCACCTCGGCGTCCGCCACGGACGATCCCTCACCGCCTACGTCACCGGCCGCCGCGTCCCGTCCGCCGACTCATTCGTCCTCGACGAGTTCGCCTACGCAAACCCCGACGAAGCCGACCTCATCCCCGCTCTCTTACGCGCCGCCGCCGGGGACCTCCGCACGATCCGAGCCTGGCTCCCGCCCACCATCGCCCGCGAAGCCCTCCCCCGCGGCGCCGTCCGCCCCCGAACAACGGCCCTCTCAATGCTCGTCCCCCTAAGCGCATCATTCCGCGCCGCCTTCAACGCAAACCCACCCGACCGCAACGACGCAGCCGACCCCTGCTGGAGCACCGACCACATCTAACCCTCCTTCCCTACAGGGTCTCCATGCGGGCATGTGACGATCTCCGACCATTTGCACCCCGCCAATGTACCCCCGTCATCCTGAGCTTGTCGAAGGGCGGTGGTCGCGCAGTAGAAGCGTGTGAAGCAGTTTTGGGTCTACATGCTGCGCTGCCGCGACAACAGCTACTATATCGGGGTCACGAGCGATGTGGAGGTGCGACTCGCTCAGCACGCGCGCGGGATGGTCCTGACATGCTATACGTTTGAGCGGCGTCCCGTGACGCTCGTGTACTCGGCCGCTTTTAGAACGGCGGCGGAAGCGATTCGTTGGGAGAAGCAGATCAAAGGCTGGTCGCGCGCCAAGAAGTCCGCACTCATCCGAGGCGACTGGGACGCTATCAAGACGTTGGCACGACCCGCCGCCCTTCGACAAGCTCAGGATGACGGGGGTGTTCCAGAAGCGTAGAATGACCCGGGGGCGTTTACTCGGCTTCGACCTCAATAGCGTGGGGGCCGTCGTAACGATAGCCCTTCGCGTTCCATGTCGGTTGCATCGGGCCGATGTTGCCGGTGGCGTCGATCGGGCGGACGGTGATGCGGTGGCGGCCGCGTGGGAGTGTTGCCGTGTATGCCCAGCGGCCCCACGCGTAGGGGCCGTCGTCGTACGACACCGGTGCATCTCCGACGCAACCGTTGTCGATTTCGATGCTTACGGCGTGTGGAGGTGGTTCACCGTACGCGATGCCGCGCAGAATGATTTCGCGCGGGTAGAGACCGCCGTTGCTTGGAGCGGCGATGACCGCAATCGCGGCAGTTGCTTCGAGGACGTCGAGACTGCCGGTCGGGCCGGGAACGCGATAGTCGTGCGTCATCCAGTGGCTGTCGTCGGGATCGTGCGCGAGGGTGATGCGGCGGAGCCACTTCATCGAGTGGTTTGCGGTCCAGCCGGCGACGATGAGGCGGACGGGGCCGCCGTGTTCGGGTGGGAGCGGTTCGCCGTTCATCGTGTCGGCGACGATCGTTCCGTCGAGGAGCGCGCGCGCGAGCGGGATGCTGCGGCGGTACGGCGGTCGTTCGTCGTCCGGTGCTTCGTCGCGTGCGTCGAATGCCACGTGCGCCGCGTGAGCCGTCTGGCTTGCGTGTTCCGTATGCGCTGCGCGATCCGTGTGCGCCGTGTCTTCCGCGTGGGCCGGGATGCCGACGAGGGCGAGTAGGTCGCGCAAGAGGACGCCGTCCCACTGCGCGGTTGCGATTGCGCCGAAGCCCCAGGGGATGCCGCCGCTGATTGGTGGGGTGAACGCGGTGCGGCCGTTTCCGGCGCAGGCGAGGGTGACGATGGCTGAGACGCGCGGGAGCGTGCGCAGGTCTTCGAGACGCAGCGTGTGTGTGGTTTCGGAGCCGACGACGTGCAGCCGGTATGCGTCCGGCGCGATGTGCGGGACGGCGCGCGCGTGGTTGCGCACGAAGAACGCGTCGGTCGGGGTGAGGCGGTGCAGCAGCGCGGTCAGCGGCGTTTCGTAGGCCAGCTCCGAGCGCCGATGCAGCGTGTCGTCGGTCAGGATCAGCGGCCCTTCATCAGAACAGCCGCAGTTCGCGGGCTTCTTCGTCGGTCAGCGAGGCGACGCGCGTTCCCAGCAGGCGGATGGGGACGCCAGCCATGCCGGCGCGTTGCCAGCACCAGACGGCCGCGTCGTGGATGGCGTCAGCGTCGTTCGTGGCGACGGCGAGGGAGGTTTGGCGGCCCGTGATCGTGTGGTCGGCGCGTTTGATTTTTACGCCGACGGTTGCGCCGCGCAGGTGTCTTGCTTGCAGGTCGTGGGCGAGCTCGTCGGCTTGGATTCGCAGGAGCGCGAGGATGCGTTGTTCGTCGCGTTCGTCGTACTCGAACGTCTCCTCGGTCGAGATCGACTTGCGCTCGCGTGACGGGTCGACGTCGCGGTCGTCGATGCCGCGCGCCAGGTCGCGGTAGAACGTCCAGCCGCGGCCGAACAGTGCGAACGCGCGCGCGTCGTCGAGCGCGGCGACGTCGCCGATCGTGCGAATTCCCGCCGCCTCGATCCGCGGCTGCGTCTTCGGGCCGATCCCCCACAGCCGCCCGACCGGCATCGGCGCGAGAAAGTCCGCTTCGGTCCCGGGCGGGACGATGGTCAGGCCGTCGGGCTTGTTCGCGTCGCAGGCGATCTTCGCGACCATCTTGCCGCTCGCGACCCCGGCGCTGACGGTCAGCCCGACCTCGGCGCGGACCCGCGCGCGCACGCGTTGCGCGAACGCGACCGCCTCGTCGAGGCTTGCGCGTTCACCGTCGGCGCCGTGCGGGTCGCAGAATGCCTCGTCGAGCGAGAGCCCCTCGACGGCGCGCGCGCCGTCCTCGAAAATCGCGAAGACGCGCTCCGACGTCGCCCGGTAGGCGGTGAAGTTCGGCGGAACGACGACGAGCTGCGGGCACAGCTCGCGCGCGCGGTAGAGCGGCATCGCGGAGCGCACGCCGAACGGGCGCGCTTCGTACGACGCGGTGAGCACGACCGCGCGCCGCGACGAGCCCGAGATTGCGAGCGGCACGCCGCGCAGCGACGGGTCGTCGCGCTGCGCGACCGACGCGTAGAACGCGTCGAGGTCGAAGTGCACGAGCATCGGCGCGCGCTACGCCTCGCGGAGCGGCTCCTCCGGCTCGACGATCGCGTCGATCTCCGCGGCGTCGCTCTCGGCGATCGACACCGCGACCCCGCCGTCGGGGGTCGAGCGCACGACCTCGCCGACGATCTCGCGCTCGCGGCCGTCGAGCCCCGTCACCGCGATCCGCAGCCGCGTCCCCTCGACCGCCTGGTCCTGCGCGACGAGCAGCATCCCGCGCCGCGAGACGTTCTCGGTCGTGCCGCGCTTGGGCGCGTTGTCGGGCCCGCGGTACACGACCGGCAGCCGGATCGCCACCCGCTTCGCGCTGCGGCGTTCGGGGGTCTCGCTCATGCTCATCTCCCTCGCGCTATGGTACACCCAGAACGACGCGGACGTAGTCGAGCGTTGCATCTTCGATCTGGACGAACGAGACCCCGGTGCGCCCCATCGGGGCCGAGCGCACAACTTCGCCGACGACCTCGTGCCGGCGCCCCTGCGTGTCGTCGAACGCGATCCGCAGCCGCGTCCCCTCCGGGATCGCCTCGTCGGCGACGAGCAGCAACCCGCCGCGCGAGATGTTGTCGATCCGCCCCGGCTTCTCGGCGCTCCCACCGGCGCGGTAGCGCGCGGGGACGTCGACCTTGACGCGGATCGCGTCGCGGCGCTCGTTGGGATTCGTCATGCTGCTGCACCTTCCAGGACGGCGCGAAGCGTCGCGATGTTCCGCCGGTCGTCTTCCTCTTCACCCGGCGTCTCGAGGATCGCGACCTTCCCCTGCACGCCCGGATGCGCGACGATCGCGCGAAACCCTTCGATCCCGATGCGCCCCTCGCCGATGTGCCAGTGGCGGTCGCGGTGCCCGCCGAGCTCGATCTGCGTGTCGTTGAAGTGGAACATCACGACGCGGTCGAGCCCCAGTTCCCGCTCGACCAGGTCGAAGAACCGCTCGACGCCGTCCTGCGTATCGATCGCGTAGCCGGCGGCCCAAGTGTGCGCGGTGTCGAGGCAGACGCGCAGATTCGGATGATCGATCGCGCGCACGAACGCGCCGAGTTCCTCGATCGTCCCACCGCACAGCTGTCCCGCGCCGGCGCTGTTCTCCATCACCAGCGCGACGCCGGGCGCGATCCCGTCGAGCGCATCTTGGAGCGCCGCGACGACCGACGCGAATCCCGCCGCGCGCTCACGCGTGCCGTACGAACCCAGGTGCGTGTTGACGTACGCGATCCCGCCGACGGCCGCGGCTTTCAGATCGTTCTTCAGCAGCTTGAGCGAGTTGACGGTGATCTTCGCGTCCTCGCTCGCGAGGTTGATCAGATACGACGTGTGGATCGCGACCGGCTGGATGTTCGCCGCGACACGGGCGGCGGCGAACTGCTGCAGCGCGGGCGTGTCGATCGGGCTGACGCGGTACGTCTTCGGGTTGCCGGCGAAGAACTGCAGCGACTCGCAGCCGAGGCTGCGCGCGTATGCCACCGCGGCATCGTAGCCGAAGCTCACGCGGGTGTGGACGCCGATCCGCACCTAGACGCGACCCAGGTAGATGTACTGCAGCGTGCGGACGGTGAGCTTCGCCTCGGGCGCACCGTACGCGCGCAGCAGTCGTCCTTCCAGCGCGTCGAGCCAGTTCTTCGCGCGCGCGCCGTAGCTCTCGCGCACGTCGGCGCGCACGCGCTCGAAGCCCATCCAGTCGGCGACCGTCGTCGCGATGATCGCGGGGACCGTGCGGATCGTGCGCTCGGCGAGCGGCGCGCCGTAGAACGCGCGGAAGCCACGGCTCAGCGGCTCCTGCACCGCGCCGAGGTTCAAGTCGTGCGACGCGGCGGCGCGGTGGCCGCGCAGGCTATCCTCGGTCGAGATCGTCTGCCACCAGATCGCGAGCGTTCCGCCCGGCCGCACGACGCGCAGCAGCTCGGCGAACGCCGCCGGCTGGTCGAGGTGGTGGAACGTTTCGGCCGCGGTCGCGGCGTCGAACGCGCCTGCCCCGAACGGCAGCGACTCGGCGCGGCCCTGGACCAGCGTCGCCCCGGGAACGCGCTTGCGCGCGTAGCCGAGCATCGCCGCGGACGGGTCGATTCCGGTCACGACGGCGCCGCCGCGCAGCAGCGGCTCGGCGGTGAGCCCGGTTCCGACCCCGACGTCGAGGACGCGTGTGCCGGCGCCGATCCCCGCCTCACGCAGCGTCTCGAAGACCTCGGGGGATGACGACGGCCAGAACGTCTCGTAGTCGGCCGCCAGCTCGTCGTAGAGGCTCAGGGTCGAAGACTGCATCCAGCCAGGGTTATCGGCGGCGGCCGAAGGTGAATTGACGTGCCCGGGTGCCGCGCGGCATGAAGCTCTGGGCCCGTCCGCTCGGCATCGCGCGCGAAGGGTTCCGCTCGAAGGTCGTCCCGGCCATCAGGACCGCGTCCGAGGGGCGCTCGCGCCGGCCGACGCGGCCGATGAGCTGCTCGATCTCCGACTCGCCGAACGCGTCGGCGTCGGTGATGACGATCAGGTCGGCGGCCGGGATGTCGATCCCGCTTCCGACCAGGTTCGTCGCGGCGAGCACCGCGGGAGCCTGTGCGCGGAAGCTGTTCATCATCTCGACCCGCGTCCCGACCTCGTTGACCTTCACGCCCTTGCGGCGGTAGCGCCGGCTCTGCTCGTGCGTGTCGGCCATGTCGCCGCGCAGCTGCTGCACCGTGATCCCGTAGGTTTGTTCGAGCCGTTCCGCGAGCCGCGGGACGTCGCCGCGCGTTCGCCCGATGACGAAGACGCGCGAGCCGCGGTCGAGGTGGTCCCTGATGAACGCGTCGGCGCGCGCGAGCTGTTCGGCCGGCGGCTCACCCCACACGCCCTCGACCTTGTGCACCTTGGTCGGGAGCACGTCGAACGGCATCTTCTTCATCGCGACGACGTGCTTGAGCGCGCCGACGCGGTCGAGGAAGCGCCGCAGTTCGTCGGGGGTCGCGGTCGCGAAGAGCATCGGGCAGTCGAGGTCTTCGAGCAGCCGCAGGTGCTCGCGCTCGTCGAACGCGTTGACGTCGTCCACGATGAGCAACTGGCTCTCGTCGATGATCCCCCAGTGCCGGTCGATCGTCAGCATCATCGCCGAGCCGACGACGACGTGGATCGACCCGTCGTCGATCCCCGCTTCGACCGCGCGCCGTTCGCCCGGAGAGGCGCCACCGTGGATCTGCCCGACGCCGATCCCCGTCCCTTCGAGCCGTTCGGTGAAGTAGGTGACGTGCTGGCGGATCAGGTCGCGGGTCGGCGCGAGGATCACGACGTGGCCGCCGGTTTCGAGCACCGTGTCGACCGCGACGCGCAGCATGACCTCGGTCTTGCCCGAACCGGTCGGGGCCTTGAGGAGAAACTCGAACAGACCGTCGTCGAGGCCGGCGATGATCGTATCGACCGCCTTGCGCTGGTCCTCGGTCAGGCGGAAGCGCTCACCCGGCTGGATGAGCTCGTGGGCCTGCGCGACGCGCTGGCAATTCTGGTCGATCGTCGCCCACACGTCGCGGGCGTCGAGGGTGATGGGCGCGGCTAGACCGCTGATGGCGTGGGCTCCGTTTCGTCGGTTGTTTCGCCTGCTTCGACCCGCTCGGGCAGGGCAGGGGTTTCCTCGGCCTCGGCCTCGGCCGGGACGGTTGGGATCGGGAGCACCAGCTCGAGCGGCGTCGTCCCGTCCACGTCGATCTTCGGCAGATCGTCGAGCGAGTTCAACCCGAAGGCTTCGAGGAACTCGGGGGTCGTCTTGTAGAGCATCGGGCGCCCGGGGGCGTCGCGCCGCCCGGATTCGGCCAGGAACCGGCGGTCGACCAGGGTCGCGATCACCGAGTCCGCCGAGACCCCGCGAATCTCCTCGACCTCGCCCTTCGTGCAAGGCTGCGTGTAGGCGACGATCGCCAGCGTCTCCAGCGCCGCCGGCGAGAGGTTCTGCTTGGGGGGGAGCAGGTAGGCCTCGACGGCCTCGCGGGCGGCGGGCGAGCTGGCGAACCGGTAGCCGCCGGCGACCTCGCGCAGCACGACGCCGCGGTGCGCGAACTCCTGGTCGATCCGCTGGAGCGTGAGGCTGACCTCGCTCTCCTCGGCGCCGGTCAGCTTCGCGAGCTGCTTGATCGAGAGCGCCTCCGAGGCCACGAAGAGCAGCGCCTCGACGCTGCGCTGGAGGGTTCCGGTGTCGACGAGTTCAGGCTGCATGGTCTTCTTCGGGGACGGGGAGCAGCTCGATGTCTTCGAACGGCGTGTCCTGCGCGACGCGCACGCGCGCGCGGCGGACCAGTTCGAGGACGGCGAGGAAGGTCACGATGATCGCGACGCGGTCGAGCCCGGCACAGAGCCGGAAGAACGAGGCGCGCCCGTCGCGGCGGACCGCCCGGGCGACGACGTCCATCTGCTCGGCGAGCGAGACCCGCTCCCGCACGATCGTGCGCTTCTCGGGCTTCGCCGCGCGGAGCGCCGCGGCCAATGCGGCGGCGAGCTTCGCCGCGTCGATGCGGTAGCGCTGGACGAAGTCGGCGGTCGGATCGCCACCGTCGGCCCGCAGGTAGAACGCGGACGCCTCGGCGGCCCGCGCGCGCAGGTCCTGGCCGACGTCGCGGAACTTCGAGTAGGCGATGAGCCGCTCGCGCAGCCGCGCCTCGATCGCCTCGGCCGACTCTTCGGGATCACCGGCGAACTCGAGCGGGATCGGCGGCAGCAGCGCCTTCGACTTCAGGAAGACCAGGGTCGAGGCGACGACGAGATAGTCCGCCGCCAGCTCGACGTCGAGCGCCTCCATCGCCTGGATGTAGGCGAGGTACTGGTCCGCGACGCTCGCGAGCGGGACCGTCGCGATGTCGAGCTGGCGCTCCTTGACGAGGTTGAGCAGAAGGTCGAGAGGACCGTCGAAGACGTCGAGCGAGACGCGCAGCGCGTGCGGTCCCCCGTCATCCTGAGCTTGTCGAAGGGTCGGGGCTGGGTTCAACTCAGGCGCTCGTGTCCCTCACGGACGGACCCGCGACGACGGTCTCCGGTTCGAAGACCCCGCTCCCCTCTTGCTCAAGCCACTCGAGCCCGAGGTCCACCAGGCGCTTCTCGTTGACGTACTTGAGCGCTTTCTTGGCCGCCTTGATCTCGAACCAGCGCGCCTCGTCGACCTCGTGGTCGTGGTTGGCGGTGTCGCCCGAGAGGTAGCGCATCAGGTAGAAGTGGACCGATTTCTTGTGCTTGGTGCGGTTCAGGTAGAACCAGTACGAGATGTCGGAGAGCTTGGACAGGATCTCGGCCCAACAGCCGGTTTCCTCACGAACCTCCCGCAACGCGGCCTGTTCGTGGGTCTCTTTCGCCTCGACGTGTCCTTTGGGAAGCGACCAAACGCGGGGTTCACCCCGCCCGATGAGCAGAGCCTCCAAGGAGCCTCCGTTCCGCCGCAAGACCAGTCCTCCGGCGGAGACCTCGTATTTGATCCGCATCGCGTTTCCCGCAAGACAGCACCAGCCCGACGTCCGGGCTGGTTTTCTCTAGTATAGCGCGCGGTCCCAAGAAGAAGCGACCGCCCTGCCCGTCTACGGAGCCAGCGTCCCTCGGGTCGGGAGGCGGTACCAGACGACCCCTTGGGACAGGTCGACCGGGCCCGAGGTCGGGTCGCCGGCGGTCAGCGCGGAGGCGCCGCCGCTCGGCACGCCGGACGGCGGGGTGAACGCTGGCGGCGCCGACGGAACCGCGTCATCGGGCGAACGGAGCGGTCCGAAACACGTCGGGCAGCGGCGGTGCGGTGATGTGAAGGCGAGGACGCCGGCCCCGGTCACGAGCGTCGACCCGCCGGGCGCATGGGCGCCCTTGCGCGTGGCAGGCGCCGTCGCGGCGGCAGCGGGCGGCGCGACGAGCGGACGCGATGCGGGCACCGTGGTGGAGCTTTCTTCCGAAGCGGCGGCGTGCGTGGCCTCGGCCTCGGTGCGTGGCGGGACGTCGACGGCCACCGGTGCGGCCGGGCCGGCGACCATCGAGACCAGGCGCGGCTGCGCGGTCGGCAGCGCGTGGCGGAGACGGGCAGCCAGGTGGCGGGTCGTCGTCGCGTGTGGCGCGGTCCGCGCGGGGCGGTTCGCCTGGGTCGCGAGAGCGGCGCGGCCGGGCGCCATCCCGGGCAGGATCAGCGCAGCGGTCACGACGGTCGCGAGCGCCGACGCGGTGAACGCGCCGAGCGCCGCGGCGCGCACGATCGGGCCGCGCTCGACAGCCGGCCGGAGGAGCCGTTCCACGCGGATCGCCACGTGCGAGCGGCGGCCCCAGAGCGTCGGCGCGACGGCTTCGCCGCAGCGGTCGGTCGCGAGGCGCAGCAGGCAGGCTGCGTAGCGGCGCGGGCCCGTCTCGCGGGCGGCACGCTCGTCGCTGGCCAGCTCGCGTTCGAGGTCGAGGCCGCGGGCCAGCAGCCACAACCCGGGGAGCCACCAGCCGGCCCGCAGGACCGCGCTCTGCAGCGCCTTCGCCCAGTCGTCGTGGCGGGCCAGGTGGGCGCACTCGTGGGCCAGGACGGCGTCCCACTCGCCGGCGTCGACGCGGTCGCGGAAGCCGGCCGGCAGCACGACGGCCGGGTGGAGGTAGCCGATCGCGGTCGGGCTGACGACGGTCCCCGACGTGCCGACGCGGGCGCGGCGCACCGCGAGCCAGCCGAGCAGGTCGGCGCCGTGCTTGACCCGGCGCAGCCGGATCACGTCGAAGGTGAGGTCGACCAGCAGCGCGCCGGCAATCGCGCCGACGACGAGCAGCGCCGGCAGCGCGAGCCGGGCGAGTCCAAAGGCAGCGGCCGCAGCCGAGCCGGCATCGTCGGCCAGAGGCGCGGTCCGCAGCATGGCCGCGGCGAGCGCAAACGGCCCGACGGCCGCGGTGAGGGCGAAGGCAGCGGCAAAGAGGCGATAGCGGACGGCCGCGCGCGTGAACGAGCGCGCGGCGAAGAACGCGGCACCGGCCAAGGGCAGGCTGAAGGCCGCCGCGGCAAGGGCCGCGAGCGCCGCGACCGCCGGGTTCAGCCTTCGCTCTCGAGGAGCGTTCGCAGGCGCCGTTCCTCGTCCGGCGTCAGGCGCTCCGAGTCGAGGAGGTTCAGCATCAGCGCGCGCGGCGAGCCGTTGAAGAACGTCGCCAGGACGTTCTCGACGACGGTCCGCCGGGCAGCGTCACGCTCGACCCGCGAGCGGTAGACGTTCGCCTTACCGCGGGTCGTGTGCCGGACGTAGCCCTTGCGCTCGAGGATCGTCAGCGTCGAGAGGACGGTCGTGTAGGCGATCGGCCGGTCGTCCAGGCGGGCATGAATGTCCGCCACGGTCGCGCTGCCGAGGTCCCACAGGATGTCCATGAGCCGGTATTCCGCCTCGGTGAGGGTCGGCGTCGGGCGCCTAGCCATGCGCCCTGTTACGACGGCGGCTCCGCATTCTCCGCGAGGTTTTTCGTGAAAATCGCGTTCAGGCCGAAAGCCACGCGTCGACACGGCGTTCGAGGATGTCCAGCGGAAGCGAGCCGCCCCCTAAGACGACCTGGTGAAAATCGCGCAAGTCGAAGCGCGAACCGAGCTTCGTGCGCGCGCGGTCGCGCAGCTCGAGGATCTTCAACTGGCCGATCTTGTACGCGAGCGCCTGGCCGGGATCGGTGATGTAGCGGTCGATCTCGTTGGTGACGTCGAGCTTCGTCTTCGCGGCGTTGTCGAGGAAGTATGCGATCGCGCGATCGCGCGACCAGCCGAATGCGTGCATTCCGGTGTCGACGACGAGCCGCACCGCGCGCCACATCTCGTAGCTGAGCGCGCCGAGCTTCGCCTTCGGGTCGTCGTAGACGCCGATCTCGTCGCCGAGCGACTCGCAGTAGAGCGCCCAGCCCTCCGAGTAACCGACGTAGTATGCGGCGCGCCGAAACGCCGGCAGCGAACCCAACTCCGCCGCGAGCGAGAACTGCAGGTGATGCCCCGGCACCGCTTCGTGCAGCGTGAGCACCGGCATCTCGTAGATCGGCCGCTGGTCGGGCAGGTACAGGTTGACGCAGTACGTCCCCGCGCGCGAGCCGTCGAGCGCACCGGGCTGGTAGTACGCGGTCGTCGCGTCGGGCGCGATCGACGACGGGATCGGCGCGACGCCGTACGGCGCGCGCGGCAGGATCCGGAAGAACCGCACCAGTTCCGGGTCGATGCGTTTGGCAAGCGCGCGGTATGCGATCAGCAGCGCGTCGGCGTCGCGGTGGTAGTTCGCCGAGTCGGCGCGCATCTTCGCGAAGACGTCCTGCAGCGAGCCGGAATAGCCGGTGTGCGGCGCAACGGTCTCCATCGCGGCGCGAATGCGCGCGACCTCGCGCAGCCCGAGTTCGTGGATCGTCTTCGGCGCAAGGTTGGTCGTCGTGTTGACGCGCGCGAGGTAGGCGTAGATCGCCTCGCCGCCGGGGACGTGCGCGAGCCCGACCTCGGCCGGCGCGGCCGGCAGGTAGACGTCGGCGAGGAACGCGCGCAGCCGGCGCAGCGCGGGAAGGACACCGCGCTCGATCGAGCCGCGCACGCGCTCGCGCAGCGGCGCGATCTCCGCGGCCGGGATGCTCGCCGGAACGCGCGTGAACGGCTCGAAGAACGGGTGCGCGTCGGGCGCGACGAGCTGGCGGTCGAGCTGCGCCGGGACGCGGTCCATCACGACGCGCGGCCAGAGCATCTTGCGCGCGACCGCCTCGCGCAGCACCGCGATCGTCGCGTCGACCTTGCGCGGCCACGCGTCGACGCGCGCGGCCCACGTCGCGTAGTCGTGCGCCGTTGCGAACGGCAGGTTGTCGACGATCGAGACGTCGGTCTGCACGCCGCTGCGCTGGTTCAGCGCGAAGAGGTACGTGCGCAGCTCGTAGCCGCGAATCGCCTCGCGCAGTTGCGCGGCGTACAGGTCGAGATTGGTGCGCCCGGTTTCGGAGAGCTTCGCGTGGTCGAAGCGCGCGAGCCGCGCGAGGACCTCGCGCTGGTGCGCCGCCTCGTCGGCCGCAGCCGCTTCCGACGGATCGTCCCAGCGCTCGTCTTCGGAATGCTCGCCCTCGTACGAAGCCGTTTCGGGGTGCCGCCGGTAGAAGTCGCGCCGGTCTTCCGCAAACAGCGCGTCCAGCTCCGCGTCGGCGCCTTCGGCCGCAGCCGACGCCTGCATCACGCCGTCCTCGCCGAGCGCGAGCGCGCCGCAGGCGAGGGACGCACCGCGAAGCAGGTCGGCGCGGTTCATCCCCGCCAGCGCAGGTCCGGTTGGCGCGCCGCGCGCGTCTCGTCGATGCGGCCGACCGCCGTGTTCACCGGCGCTTCGAGGACCGACTCCGGATCGCTCTTCGCCGCCGCGACGATCTCGCGGAACGCCGTGATGAACCCGTCGAGCGTCTC
>JAFAMK010000358.1 GCA_019233415.1 Vulcanimicrobiota bacterium | reverse complement strand
CGCTTGCACCGGTCCGGCCGGCTCGGCCGGCTGTGCGGAAGCGAACGAGGCGAGCGATGCGGTGGCGAGGAGGACGGCCAGCAGAACGACGGGTGTGCGCCGGATCATGGACGTCGCTTCGTGGAGCGGGCGAACCCCGCCCGCTAGCTTCGCGTCCAGCGCTGCGCGTTCGCCGACTGCGTCACCAGCGTCGGCGAGACGCCGTCGACGTCGTCGCGCAGCGCGCTCAGCGCGACCGGCGAGCCGAGGAACGCAATCGGCACGTCGCGCAGCAGCAGCTTCTCGATCTTCGCGTACGCGGCGCGCCGCGCCGGCTGCTCGTAGACGCCGAGCGCCTCGCGCTGCGCGGCGTCCATCGCGGGATCGCAGTAGAACGAGTGGTCGTAGCCGTTCGGCGGGCGCTGGTCGCACATGAACTGACCGCTGTCGTCGGGGTCCATCCCGGCGTACCAGCCGTAGAAGGCGAGGTCGTAGCGGCCGCTCGGGAGGATCCCGCCCTCGCTCGGCGGCGCGTCGAAGACGTTCCCGAAGTAGGTATGGATCGCGACGTCGATGCCGAGCGGCTTCAGCTCGCTCTGCAGCGCGACGGCCTCGACGCGGTGCGTCTGCGAGCTTCCGAGGATCGCGAGGTTCAGCGCGAGGCGGTGCGCCGGACCGTAGCCGGCGGCGGCGAGCAGCCTGCGCGCATCGTCCGGGTCGTGCGGAACCGGGCGCAGTGCGCGGTCGGTCGCCCACAGCGCGAGCGGCAGGTCGGTGATCGTCGGCGCGTAGTAGCCGTGGGTGACGTTGGCGCGAAACGACGCCGCGTCGGCGCCCTCGGCGACCGCGCGCCGCACGCGCACGTCGCGCATCGCTCCGCGCGCGTTGTTCATCATGATCCCCCAGTACGCGTTCAGCGGCGAGCTGACGATGCGAACGTGCGGGATCGTCGCGGCGGTCGCGGCGGCGTTCGCGGAGATGACGAGCACGCCGTCGAGGTCGCCGGCCCGCAGCCCGACGAGCTGGCTGTTCTCGTCGGGCATGAAGCGCACGGTGATCCGCGCGATCGCCGGCGCGCCGCCCCAGTAGTTCTTGTTCGCGACGAGTTCGAGCCGGTCGCCGCGCGCCCAGCGCGCGACGCGGTACGGTCCGGTCCCGACGGGGCTGCTGCCGATCGGCGCGCGCATCAACGGGCCGTGCAGCAGGTGCGCCGGCGCGACGTAGTACGGCGCGTCGCTCTCGGCGAACACCGTGCCGACGAACGGCGCGAACGGCTTCTTCAGCAGAAAGCGCACCGTGTACCGGTCGGGCGTCTCGACGCGCGCGACGACATCGTACCCGTGCCGCGTCTGGACGGGATTGCGTGGGTCCATCACGGCCTGGAACGACGCGGCGACGTCGGCGCTCGTGAAGGGCGTGCCGTCGTGCCAGACGACGTTGCGGCGCAAGTGATACGTGATCCGGCGGCCGTCGGCGCTGATCCCGCCGTTCTCACGCGCCGGTACCGCAACCGCGAGCGCCGGAACCGGCCGCCCCGCCGAATCGCACGCGATCAGCGGGTCGTACATGAACCGCAGCAGCTCGTTCTCCGTGATCGACTGCGAGAGGAGCGGATCGAGGCTGTGCGGCTCAGCCGCGACCGCCAATTGCAACTGGGACGACGGCGCGTGCGGCGCGCGCGCGCCGCAACCCAGCAGCGCCAGCAGGAGCACGAACGCCGCGAGCGCCCGCTTCATCGTTTAGTCGGGTTCGCCGTAGAGCGGGTGCACGTCGCGCTCGCCGCGGTGCAGGTAGTCGACGCCGTTCATCCAGGCGGGGCGCGGCGCGCCCTTCAGCCAGTGGTCGAACCACTCGTCGAGGTGCACCGTCCAGTACTTCTGCTGCTCGCGCCCGCGCAGCCCGTGCTCCTCGCCATCGAACGAGAACAGGTACGCCTCCTTGCCGAGCCGGCGCATCGCGGTGATGAATTCGATGCCTTGGAACTGCGGCACCGCGCCGTCCATGTCGTTGTGGATCGTCAGGTACGGCGTCGTGATGTTCTTGATGCCAAACAGCCCCGAGTTCTCCATGAACAGGTCGGGACGGTCCCACGGCGTCGCGCCGATGCGCGACTGCGTGTGCTCGTACTGCGACTCGCGCACGACGCCGCTCTCCAGCCGAATCCCCGAGTACGCGCTGATCATGTCGTCGACCGCCGCACCGGCCTCGACCGCGCGGAAGCGGTGCGACTTCGTGATGAGGTAGTTGATCTGGTACGCGGCCCACGAGTGGCCGGCGATCCCGACGCGGTTCGGGTCGACGTAGCCGGTGCGCACCGCCGCGTCGACCGCCGGGAGCAGGCAGTTCACCGCGCTCGCGCCGGGATGTCCGACACGGTAGTGCACGTCGGGAAGAACAACGACGTAGCCGTTCGAGACGTAGCGCGAGAGGTTCGGGCTCGTTCCGGGTGCCGGCGTATAGTAGCTGTGCAGCGTGCTGCTGAACGTCTCGTAGAAGTACAGCAGCAGCGGCGCCTTGCGATCCTTCGCGAGCCCGTCGGGGATCAGCATCACCGCGCGCAGCGGCGTCCCGTCGGCGGCCTTGTAGTCGATGAGGCGCTCCGTGCCCCAGCGGTACTTTGCCTGCTGCAGATTCGCGTCGGTCACCTTGACCGGCTTGGTGAAGTCGGAATCCGACGCCCACAGGTCGCGGTACTCGCGAAACGACTCGCGCGCGAAGACGTAACGGTCGGCGTGCCTCGCGACGAGCGGCGGGCGGGTTAGATCGTGCAATCCCGCGTTGAAGACGGTGCGCGTCCCGTTGACGATCTCCGGCGCCTTCAGCAGCGTATGCGGCACGCCACCGTTCGCGGAGACCCGCGCGTAGCCGCTCTCGTACGTGCGCGTGTCGATCAGCGAGAGCAGCAGCGGCTTGTCGGACGCGAACGCGACCGCGTCGGGATCGGGCTGCACGGGGCTGTAGACCGTGCTCGTGCGGCGGCCCTCGCCGTGCGTGAGGTTCGTCGCCTCGCCGGTGTCCGGGTTCGCGGACCACACGTCGTACTCGTCGTAGAGCAGCACCCGGCGGTCGCCGGTGGTCCAGCCGCCGGACCCGTACGGCGGCGGCGGTGCGGGATGGTCGTCGTCGACGTTCCAGAACGCGACGCCGGCGCGCGGCGCGAGGACGACGCGCTTGCGGTCGGCGACGCGCAGCGCGACCCAGTGGCGAATCGACTCGTCCCAGAACAGCACGTACTTTCCGCCGGGCGATAGTTCGCCGCCGTTGGGGACGTGTCGTGCGAGCAGCGTCGGGTGCCCGCTCGCCAGGGAGACCGCATACAAATCGAACGCGTTCTCGCCGAGCCACGAGGAGGCGCGGCGGTACGCGCGGTCGTCCTGGCCGAGCGCGACGTCGGCGTTCTCGTTCACCTCGACGCTCCGCATCGCCGGCGAGCCGAGCTGCGCGAAGCGCGCGTTTGCGAGGTCGTACACGGCTTCGTAGGTGCGCTTGCGGTCGGTGTCCGCGTCGTGCTTCTGCTGCGACTGCAGGATGTCGTCGTGCCACGTCCACAGGTCGACCGCGACCGGCGTCGGCGTCCCGGACGGCAGCGGCGTCGGTGCGGCGGCGGTTCCGAGGAAGAGCCGCTTGCCGTCGCGCGAGAAGCGCAGCGTCCCGTTCACGTTCGGCGTCGTGCCGGCGGCGAGCCCAGCCGTGCCGGCGTCGACGGCCTTCGCCGCGGCGAGCGTCGCGGCGCGCAAGTCGACGACGTACAGCGCGTCGTGCGGGACATCGCTGCCGAACGTCGCGACGTCGCTGAGAAACGCGAGCGACGAGCCGTCGTGCGCGAAGGCCAGGTTGCGGTAGCGGCCGGCGCCGGTGAGCACATCGGTCGTCGTTCCGTGCGCGACGTCGTAGACGTGCAGACCGTCGTCCGAACCGTTCTTCGTCTCGGTCGCGTACGCGACGAACGCGTCGTCGTCGGAGACGGCGATCTCGGTCGCGTCGCGTGCTGCGACGCGCTTTCCCGAGACGAGGTCGCGGATCGTGAGCGCCGAGCCGGGCTCCTTCGTCTTGTCCGCCTTCGGCGCGGGCGACGGCGAGGCACTCGCCGCAGGCGATGCCGAAGCCGCTGGCGACGGCGAACCGCTCGGCGACGGCGCGGCGCTCGGCTTCGGGCTCGCCGACGGCGACGGCGACGGCTCCGCACGGTACGCGATCGTCGACCCGCCGTTCTTCGGGACGGCGATCGTCTTGACGTTGTCCACGATCTCGGCCGGCTTGGCCGCGTCGAGGTCGAGGATGCCCAGGCCGCTCTTCGGCTGCTGCTCCGGCGGCTTCTTCGCCTTCTTCGCCGCGTCGACGTCCTTCTTCGCCGCGACGTGCGTGAACACAACGAACCGGCTGCCGGCAGCGAACGCCGGCGCGTTCCCGCGGTCCTCGATACGCTGCGTCTGCGTGTCGAGGTCGCGCACGACGACGCTCGGGTCACCGTCCTGCGGCGTCAGCGCGTACGCGAGCCGACGCCCGTCGTCGGAGACGACTGCCGTGCGGATCGTCTTCCATCCGTCATAGGCCTTGTAGTCGAGTGGAGCCGGCGCGTCAGCCGCGACGGGCCGCGGGAACGCCGGGAGAAGCGCGCAGACGAGTGCAAGCGCGACGGAAGGACGGGCGCCGAACATGCGGCTCCGTACCTCCGTATGAACTAGGACACCTGCTGGGCGCGCGCTAGACGGGCGTGAGCCAGGGCCCCGGCGCCTCGCGCCGGCCGCGGACGACGTCGGTGTACGTGGTGCGCAGGCGGTGCGTCAGCGCACCCTCCCCGCCCAGGTCCCGGTCGTCGATCCCCACGATCGGGACGACCTCGGCGGCCGTCCCCGTGAAGAACGCCTCCTCGCACGCCGCCAGGTCTTCCGTGGTCAGCGGGCGGATGCGGGTCGTGATCCCGGCCTCGCGCGCCAGCGCGATCACGCTCGCGCGCGTGATCCCGGGCAGAATGTCGGCGTCGGCGTCGTTCGTGATCAGCACGCCGTCGCGCACGACGAAGATGTTCTCGCCCGACCCCTCGGCGATCTCGCCGCGGTCGTTTCGCAGGATCGCCTCGTCGAAGCCGCGCGCGTGCGCGTCAGCGAGCGCGCGGATCGAGTTGGTGTAGTGCCCACCGGCTTTCACCGTGGACGGCAGCGCGCGCGAGGGCGTCTTCATGTACGGTGAGATCGTCGCGCGGAACAGCGGCGTCCCCTCGCCGCCCGGAACGAGCCCTTCGAACGGCAGGACGCCGATCATCACGTGAACCGGGCATTCCTTGCCGGGGTCGAGCCGGACCGTCTCGCCGCCGAAGAACGCCAGTGGCCGCACGTACGCGGCGCTGCGGCCGCTCGCGCGCACCGTCGCGGCGATCGCGGCGATGAGCGCGTCGGCGTCGAGGCCGAGCGTCATCCCGTACGCCGCCGCGCCGGCGATGAGGCGATCGGCGTGCTCGCGCGCGCGGAAGATCGACGGACCCTGCGCCGTCGGATAGACGCGAATTCCCTCGAACACCGACGATCCGTAGTGCATCGCGTGCGTCAGCGCGTGCAAGTGGAGCTGGTCGTCTTCCAGCAGGTGGCCGTCGAGCCACACGGTGGTGGCGGTCCGGGTCATCACGGTGCGTCTCTCCTCAGGAGCGTTCGTTCTACCACGGCGCGCCCGCGACGGTCAAGGGAGACGGAACCTTAACCCAGCGGAGGCCCAGATCGCTCGCCGACACGAGCGCTCTGCCCGACAACGAGTGGAACGAGGGCGCCGTTCGACGCGCCCGGGAGGGTCCACTTGCGCTTCTCACGTTTCGTTTTCGCCTCGCTCGCCGCCGCGGCGGTCGTCCTCACCGGGCTCGTTCCCGCGAGCGCGGCCGGGACGACGCTGTTCGTCCTCGGCCCCTCGAACGCGCGGGGCTACATGACGGAGATCATCGCCATGTACCAAAAGGCGCACCCCGACGTCACCGTCGATGCCGCCTACGCGGGCAGCCAGACGATTCTCAAGAACGTCGAGAGCGGCGCCGCGGTCGACGCGGTCATCATCGGCGTCCACACGCTGAACCCCGAGGCACAGAAGTACCTCGACTCACTGACCCCGCTCTACACGGCGCACGTCGTGATCGCGACCTCGCGCACCGCCTTGACGATGCCGCACGCGGTGCGCATCACCTCGGCGCGCGACCTCGCGAAGCCGGGCGTGCGACTTGCGGGCGGAGTCCCTGGTTCGGGGCCCCGCATCTTCGAAGACCAGGTCTACAACGGGCTCGGCAAGCTCTACGGCGGCGACTTCGAGAAGAAAGTGCGCGCGAACATCCAGGTCACCAAGACCGACGTCGCCCAGATCGCCGCGGCACTCGACGCCGGGCTCGTCGACGCGGCGCCGTTCCTCTCCGCCGACATCGACTCGAAGATGGACAAGGTCGAGCTGCCGCCGGACGTGCAGGTCACGCTGACCTTCTCATCCGCGACGGTCAAGACCGCACCGCACGCCGCGGCCGCGCGCGACTTCGTCGCGTTCCTGAGCAGCCCCGCCGCGATGGCGGCGTACAAGAAGCACGGCTTCACGACGCACTGACCGCAAGGTTCTCTAGCGCGCCGATCCGCTCGATCTCGACCCGCACGCGCTCACCGGGCTTGATCCAGCGGCGCGGGGTGCGCGCGAGGCCGACCCCGGCCGGCGTTCCGGTCGCGATGAGGTCGCCTGGCTCGAGCGTCATCACGGCGCTCAGCTCGGCGATCAATCGCGGAACGCCGAACACCATCTGCGCGGTCGACGAGTCTTGCAAAACCTCGCCGTCGATCGAGGTGCGCAGCCAGAGATTTCCCGGGTCCGGTATCTCGTCGCGCGTGACGAGAACCGGACCGCACGGGCCGTGCGTGTCGAACACCTTTCCGATCGTCCACTGCGACGTGCGCGACTGATAGTCGCGCACGCTGACGTCGTTGAAGCACGTATAGCCCGCGATCACGTCGTACGCGCGCTCTTCCGAAACGTGCCGCGCGCGCGCGCCGATCACGACCGCCAGTTCGACTTCGTAGTCGACGCGGTACGATTCGGCCGGAATCACGAGCGGCGCGCCGTCGCCGATCAGCACGTTGTTC
>JAFAMK010000341.1 GCA_019233415.1 Vulcanimicrobiota bacterium | reverse complement strand
GCTTTCACCTGCTCGGGATGAAGGGCCGGCTCGAGCACTGGAACTACGACACGTTCCGGCTCCTGCCCGACGACGTCGTGGGCGCGAAGACGCCGATCACCTTCGAACTCGACGCGCATGGGGACGTGGCGAGCGTGAGCGTCGGCGGTGATCCGCAGATGCTCTTCCCGCGGGTCGCCGCGCCGAAATGAAGCACGCCGCGTGCGCGGCGCTCGCGCTCGCCCTCGCCTTCACCGGCTGCAGCGGGAGCACCGGTGCGGGCAGCGCGGCGCGCGCCGGTGACGGGACGCTCGTCGTCGGCGAGCTGGCGGAACCCGTCTCGCTCAACCCGCTCATGCTCGAAGGCACGACCTCGGGGATGATCGGGAGCATCCTCTACTCGTTCCTCGTGACCAACGACGCGAACGGAAACCTCGCGCCCGACGTGGCGACCGAGGTGCCGACGCTCGCGAACGGCGGGATCTCGCGCGACGGGCTGCACGTGACGTACCACCTGCGCCCGAACATTCGCTGGCACGACGGCGTTCCGCTGACCGCGCGCGATTGCGTCTTCACCTACCGCGCGATCATGGACCCGCACAACAACATCCCCGACCGGCACGGGTACGACCAGATCGCCGACGTCACCGCGCCGAACGAGGGGACGGTCGTCGTGCGGCTGAAGCGCCCGTACTCGCCGATCGTCGACACGTTCCTGCAGCTGAACGGGAACTACCCGATCGTCCCCGAGCACCTGATGGGCAAACTGCCCGATTTGAACAACCTCGACACGAAGCGCTACACGGTCGGCAGCGGGCCGTTCAAGCTGGTCGAGTGGCTGCACGGCGACCACCTGACCTTCGCGGCGAACGACGACTACTTCCGCGGCAAGCCCGGCCTGCGCCGGCTCGTCATCCGCATCATCCCGTCGTCGCCGACGATGCTGAACGAGCTGCGCACGCACGAGATCGACGGCGCGATGAGCCTGACCGACCCCACGCAGCTGAAAGAGCTGCGCGCGATCGCCGGGCTGCGCGTCGTGACGACGCCGTCCTGGGGCGTGCAGATCGTCTACTTCAACGCGCAGTCCGGGCCGACGGCCGACGTCGCCGTGCGGCGCGCGCTCGTGCGCGCGATCGACTCCGATCTCGTCGAGCGGCGCGCGACGCAGGGCGCGTACGGCTCCGAGCACGCGCTGCGCGGGCTGTTCGGCCCGTACGACGCGGCGCCGCGGCTCCCAACGTACGACCCGGCGGCCGCGAAGGCCGGGCTCGACGCCGCGGGCTGGACGGTTGGGCCGGACGGCGTGCGCATGAAGAACGGCCAGCGGCTCACGCTGAACCTGGTGTACTCGGTCGCGCAGCCGATCTTCCGCGTCGTCGCGACGCAGCTGCAAGAAGAGCTGCACGCGGTCGGGGCCGACGTGTCGCTGCACGCCTACTCACAGACGCAGTTCATGGCGCCGGCCGGTTCGGGCGGACCAGTTTTCGGCGGCCGGTTCGACCTGTTTCTCGGCAACATCTTCAGCGCGGCCGGCCCCGATGCGGGTTCGTTCTTCATGTGCTCCGAGCGCGCGCCGGCCGGCTTCAACCTCGCGCGCATGTGCGACCCGCGCTTCGACGCGCGCGTCGAGCGCGCGCTGACCGTCTACGACCGCGCCGACAACCGGCGCGACGTCGCCGCGATGGAGTCGCTGCTCGTCGAGGACGCGCCCCAAGTTGCGCTCGGCCAGGTGCGGTTCATCAGCGCGTTCACCGACCGGCTGCGCGACGTCGCGCCCACCCCGGTTTCGCCGTTCGCAGGCGTCTGGCGCTGGTCGCTCGGCGCGGGAGGAACACGATGAGGCTACGGCTCGCGGCCCTCGCCGTCGCGTGCGCGATCGGGCTCGGCGCGTGCGGAGGCAGCAACGACGAGCCGGCGCACGTCGCGCGGCTCGTCGTCGCGCAGCCGGTCGAACCGGCGTCGCTGAACCCGCTCTACGTCCAGGGCGCCGTGACGTCGGTGGTCGTCCCGCTGATCTACTCGTACCTGCTCACGGACGACGACCACGACGTCCTCCAGCCCGACGTCGCCGCGGAGGTTCCGACGCGCGCGAACGGCGGAATTTCACGCGACGGAAGGACGATCACGTATCACCTGCGGCGCGGCGTCACCTGGCAGGACGGCGCGCCGCTCACCGCCCACGACGTCGCGTTCACCTTCGGGGCGATCATGAACCCGCGCAACAACGTGCCGACGCGTTCCGGCTACGAGCAGATCGCACGCGTCGACGCGCTCGACGACGCGACGGTTCGCGTGACGCTGCACCGGCCGTACTCGCCGATCCTCGGCCTGTTCTTCGCGCCGAACCAGAACTACCCGATCCTGCCGCAGCACCTGCTCGCGAAGTACCCGAACCTCAACCAGGTCGAGTTCAACCGCGAGCCGATCGGTTCGGGCCCGTACCGCGTCGCGGAGTGGGTGCGCGGCGACCACGTGCGCCTGGTGCGCAACGAGCACTGGTTCGGCGGCGTCCCGCGGATCGCCGAGATCGATCTGCGGTTCGTCTCCGACACGAACACGATCATCAACCAGCTGCGCACGGGCGAGGTGACGGCGTACATGACCGCCGACGCCGCACACCTGGCGGAGTACAGCGCGCTCACCGGAGAACGCGTGGTACGCGCGCCGTTCGCCGGGATCGGCGACCTGTTCTTCAACATGCGCGATCCCGACGTCGGCGACGTGCGCGTGCGGCGCGCCATCGTCGAGGGCGCCGACTTTCCGGCGATCGTCCGCAAGGCGACGCGCGGCGCGCAGTGGATGGAAGCCGCGCCGCGCGCGCTGTTCGGGTGGACCTACGACCCGTCGATCGGTCCGCCGGGACCGAACGCCGCCGACGCGGCGCGGCTGCTCGACGCCGCGGGCTGGCACCGGCGCGCCGACGGCGTGCGCGCGAAAGACGGCCGGCCGCTTTCGCTCCAGCTTTCGTTCGTCGCCGGCCGGTCGGTCGACGCCGCGCTCGCCGTTCAGCTGCAGCAGCAGCTCGCGAACCTCGGCGTGCAGCTCGCGCTGCACTCGTACGCGCCGGCGCAGTTCAACGCGCCGGCGAGCAGCGGCGGCCCGATCTTCGGCGGCAAGTTCCAGATCGCGTTCACGCAGGTCGGCGCTCCGGCCGATGGCAACACCGACTGGTTCCTGAGCAGCAGCCAGTTTCCGCCGCGCGGATTCAACCTCAGCTACTTCTCCGACCCGGCGGTCGATGCGGCCGAACGCGCCGGGGTGTCGACCTACGATCCCGCCGCGCGCAAGTACGCCGCGGCGATCGTCCAGAAGCGCGTCGCCGCGGAGCTGCCGTTCGTCGCGCTCTGGCAGCTGAACGCGATCTACGTGGTCCCCACCGAACTGCGCGGGTTCCGCCCGTCGCTCCAGACCGCATTCTGGAACGTAGGCACGTGGAACCTCGGCGCGCCAGAGCACTGAACACCGCCGCCCGTAGAGAGGACCGACTCGGACATGCTCAGTCCCGACGCGTTCGCCGCCCTCGTTGCCGACGCCGCGCGCGAACACAACGTCCCCGGCGTCGCCGCGGCGTACATCCGCGGCAGCGAGATGCGCCAGGCGTCCACCGGCGTGCTGAACCTCGCGACGCAGGTAGCGGTGACCGACGACGCGGTGTTCCAAGTCGGCTCGATCACGAAGGTCTTCACCGGGACGCTGACGATGCAGCTCGTCGAGCAGGGTCGCCTCGAGCTGGATGCGCCGGTGCGCCGCTACCTTCCCGACCTGCAGATCGCGCACCGGCCGATCGACGAGGCGATCACGATTCGCCACCTGCTCTCGCACACGAGCGGAATCGTCGGCGACCTGTTCTGCGACGTCGGCCGCAACGACGACTCGACCGCGCGCTACGTCGAACGCTGCGCCGGCCTGCAATACCTCACCCCACCGGGCGGACTGTTCTCGTACTGCAACAGTGGCTTCGGCATCCTCGGGCGGTTGATCGAAGTCATCACCGGCGCGACGTGGGCCGCGCACCTGCGTACCGCACTGCTCGAGCCGCTCGGGATCGCGGCGATCACCGACGCCGAGGAGGCGCCGCGCTACCGCACCGCGATGGGCCACGTCGTCGACGACGACGG
>JAFAMK010000245.1 GCA_019233415.1 Vulcanimicrobiota bacterium | reverse complement strand
GTAGGCGGCGCGGCTCTCCCAGCGGTCGATCGTCATGAAGCGGCACGGCTCGTCACAGCGGATCAGTTCGGTGCCGCAGTAGCCGCGGGCGGCTGCGAAGAGACTCGCCCATAGGCCGGCGGGGCCGTATGCGTCGAGGAACCGTTTTTCGTGTTCTGCGGCGACCTGGTATGTCCAAACGATCACGTACTCGCCGCGGCTCTCGCCGCTGGGCGTCATTTGACGACGACGGTCGAGGTGGCGCTGCGGCCGAATTCTTCGGGGCGGTCGAGGAGGTGGGCGTCGGCTCCGGGCCAGGTGAAGGTGCCGGGGGTTACGGTGCGGGCGAGGTAGTGGAGGCGGTAGATGCCGGCGTCGAGTGAGTCGGCGTAGGCTTCGATGCGGTCGGTGCGGATGCGTTGGTCGCCGATGTTCCAGGAGCTTGTCGGCGTCGTCAATGCTCGCGAGGTTGTGGCGAAGGATGTGTCTACGGCTTGGAAGCCTGCCGGGAGCGGGTCGGTGATGAGGACGCGTTGCACCGGGTGGTCGCTGATGACGTCGAGTTCGACGTCGTAGACGTGGGCGGCCGGCAGCGTCAGTGCAGCAGTGGGGGCGGTTAGGCCCATCGTTGCGAGGATTGGGATCGTGTTTGCTTCGCGGACGATGCGGGTGACGCGTAGGCCGTTGAGGCGGCCTGGAGCGGTTCCGCCCAGGCGGTAGGTGTAGGTGACCGCGTAGTGCAGTGTACCGGTCCCGGTTTTCGTGAGTGCGAGGTCGCTGCGGCCGGTTGGGAGCGCACGCATCGGGACGTTCGTTTCGCGCTCGGGTGCGTGGGTGCTGGCGAAGTGTTGTTGGGCGATCGTTTTTCCGGCGAGAGCGGCGGTGGCGGTGAAGTTTGCCGGGGTTTCGCGGGCGGCTAGGTCGACGAGCGCGTCGAGGGCGGATGCGTTTTCGCAGGCGCAGCCGAAGGAGCCGTTGCGGCGCAGGTCGAGGAGGCCGCGGGTGAGGCGGTCGAGCGTTTCGCCGTCGGCGTGGCGGACGAGTTCGAGCCGCAGCGCTTCGGCTTGGGCGAACACGGGGCTGGTGAACCAGCGGTAGCGGTCGGGGACGTTCACGACGGCGCCGCGCGCGGTCGTGTAGAGGTGGTCTTCGATCGTCTTCGAGAGCGATGCGGCGCGGTCGGTGTAACCTGGTGCTTCCGTCAGGAGGCGCGCGAGGCGGACCTGGTTTGCGAAGTCGAGGTTGTTGCGTTGCGCGTCGACGTCGCTGAGGAAGCTCGTGCGGGCGTCGCCGGCTGCGGAGAGGGCGTCGAGGGCGTACAGGCGGAGTTCGGCTTTGCAGGCGTCGCTCTTGCACCAAGAGGCGTGCGCGGTCGGGTCGGCGAGCGTTGCGGCGACGTAGCGGTGCGCGGCGGCGTAGACGTCCGCGTCGACGGCGATGCCGGCGCTGCGTGCGCGCGCGAGTGCTTGCAGTGCGTAGGTCGAGTCCCACGGGTCGGGGGCGTCGGCGCGCCAGTAGGGTGCGAAGCCGCCGTCGGCGCGCTGCAGGTCGTGCAGCGTCGTCAGCTCGATCTGCGCGCGGTTGCGGGCGGCGCGTGCGTCGGTTCCGTTGCGCTTCGCGAGGATCGCGAGGTCGCTGGCGATTGCCAGGCGCGCGGCGGACGTTATTGCGATCCGCTCGTCGCCTTGCAGCGCGTCTTTTGCGGCGACGACCATCTCGGGGATCAGCGACGAGGCGAGCGACACGTCGAGGCCGCCGGCGTCGCGCGGCGTGTCGGATGCGACGTTCACGCCGACGCTCGCGTGCGCGTCGGTCGTTCCGGTCTGCGCGACCGACTCGCTGACGAACAGGTCTTGCACCGGAACGGGGATCGCGAACGCGTCGCTCGCGTTCGCCGCGCGCACGCGGATCGTCGCAGTTGCTGTGCCGGCTCCGTTCGCCGTCACCGCAAAGCGGTATGCCTTGGTGATCGCGTCGAGCGGCGATTCCAGCGAGGTCGTTGCGGCGAGCTGGTCGTTCACCAAGAACGCGAGCGGTCCGGCGAGCGACGCGTCGACGTGCAGCGTTCCGGTCAGGCCGGTGCCGTTCGTCACCGCGACGCCGGCGTCAAAGCGGTCGCCGGGGCGCGCGAATTGTGGGAAGGCCGGGTTCGCCGCGAGCGGCTTCGTCGTGATGAACGTCGTGTCGGCGTTGCCGAAGCGGCCGTCGGCGCTCGATGCGACGACCATCACGCGCCACGTCGTCAGGTCGTCGGGCAGCGCGAACGTCGCGGTCGCGTCGCCTTGCCCGTCGGTGCGCAGCGCGCCGGCGAAGTACGCGAGCGGTTGGAACGTGTGCCGCACGCGCGGGTCGGCCTCTTCGCCGGAGAGTCCGCCGCCGAATCCCCAGCCCTTTTCAGCGGGACGCTGCAGCGTCACCAGCAGCAGCGCGGTGCGGTTGTCGGCGTAGCGCGTCGAGATCGGCTGGTCGGCGTAGACGGTCTTCACGAGGTCCGGCGGGCGGTAGCCGGTGAGCCGCAGCACCGCCTCGTTGACGACCATCAGCGTCGCCTCGCCCTGCAGAGGCCGGTGCATGCCGTCGGTCAGATGGACGTGCACGGTCTGCTTTCCGCCGGGCGTCAGCGACGCCGCGTCGGCGCGCACGCTCGCGGTGAGGTACTTCGAGCCAAGCCCGACGTCGAACGATGCGAAGCCGACGCGCGCGAGCGCGTTTCCGCCGTCGGCGAGATTCTTCGCGGGTGGCGGCCCGCGGCGCACGGCGAACGCCTCGACCGCGACGTTCGGCAGCATCTGCGGCGTCACGGTAAAGCGCACGGTCGGCGCTGCGCTCGTCGTCGGCTTCGTCGTCTCCCACAACACGCCGTGCCGGATGACCGCGACGTGCAGCGTCGCATTCGGGAACGGCGACTGCACGAGCACGGTCGCGGTGTCGCCGGCCTGATACGTCGACTTGTCGAGCTTCACCGTCAGCATGTTCGGGTCGCGCGCGTACCAGGCGGTCTCGCCGTTCCCGCCGACGTAGACGAGAACGTCCGTCTCGCCCGCGTCGCCGCTCGCGCCGGCGACGTTCGCGCGCAGGCGGTAGGTGCCGGGATCGTTCGGCGTGAGCTTCACGCTCACGGCTTTGTCGGCGGTCGTCGCGTCGGCGCTCGCGACCGTCGCGTACGTGACCGACTCGACGGAATTCTCCGCACCCTCGACGATCTGCGTCGCGCTCGCGTAGTTCGCTTTCTGCAGCTCGACGTGCACGCTCGTCCCCGTCTTCGCCGCGCCGGACGGATCGGTCGCGATCACGTCGACGTTCAGCGGCGTGCCCGCCGTGCCGACGTCGTCGGCCTTGAGCCCGATCAGCGTCGCGGTCGGGAGCGCGGTGAACGTCTTCGAGTCGGCGACGTCGACGTTCGAGGCGTCGGTCGTGTCGGCGTCGACTCGGTACGTCATCGGGAACGGCAGGTCGGTGCCGACCGGAGCGGTGATCGCGCTCTTGCCGTTCGCATCGACGGTGATCGTGCGTTCGAGGACGTCGGTCGACGCGTCGGGCCGCTGCTCGGGCCAGAACCACTGGCGGCCGAAACTGAACGCGTCGCGGCCCTTCGGCGTGAAGCTGGCCGGCGAGCGCGTGACGGTGAACTTCGTCGACGCCCCGGTCAGCGGTGCGCCGAACAGGTACGCGTTCGCTGCAATCGCGTTCACGGTAGCGCCGCGCTGGACGACGTCGTGGTCGAGCGCGAGGTCGACCTTGAAGTTCGGTGGTTTGAACTCCGCGACAACGAAGTCGCCGGTGATCTCCTCGCCGTTGCCGGCCGTCGCGCGCAGGACGTAGTATCCGAGCGGCGCGCTCTTCGGGATCACGACCGGCACCGAGAAGCTGCCGTACGCGTCGAGCGCGGCGCGGCCGAGGTCGCGCTTGTCGCCGTTCGGCGCTTCGAGCTGGAGCGCGTACGACGCGGCGGTTCCGCGTTTCAGCACGCCGTCGATCAGGAACCAGCCGACCGCGGTCATGTGCGCGGTCTCACCCGGCTGGTACAGGTCGCGGTCGGAGTAGATCGTTCCGCGCGAGACCGGAATCCCGGCGTTCCAGCCGTTGTAGAAGTCGCCCTCGTAGGCGCCGGAGGTGTCGTCGCTGCGCACGTACGTCCAGTCCGCGCCGCGCCGCACGACGGTCACGAAGGAAGGCGCGGCGTCCAGCGCGTTCGTCGCGGCGCACTGCACGTAGCGCGAGCCGCCGAGCCGCGCGATCCCCTGCGCGTCGGTCGTCGCGGTCGCACACGCGGCCGGCTCCTTCTTCGACGCTGCGCCCACTTGCGACTCGTAGACCTCCACGCGCGCACCGGCAGCCGGTGAACCGTCGGCGATCCGGTTGACGTGCACGACGCCGCCGTCCGGGAAGAACTGCGCGAAGACGCCGAGATCGGTCAGCTGCACGACGCCCGCCGCGACGAACGCCCCCGCTCGGTGCTGGAGCGTCGCGGAGACGCCGTACGCGAGCGCGCCGGCCGGCGCGCCGAGCTTCGCCTGCAGCGGCACCGTGAACGTCCGCTCGACATTGTGCGGCCCGCGCGCGTCGAACGGCGGCCACGTCTCGCGGTCCGGCAGCACGTCGTTCCGCCCGTACCCA
>JAFAMK010000240.1 GCA_019233415.1 Vulcanimicrobiota bacterium | reverse complement strand
CGGTGCGCGCCGAGCACGACCTGGCCGCGCGCAACGGCGGCGACGAGTTCTGCCTCGTCCTCGACGGAACCGACAAAGCCGACGCGATCGAACGCGCCGAGGCGCTGCGCCGTCGCATCTCTGCGCTCGACGCCACCGCGCTGCGGCCCGCGGCCGACGCGTCGCCGGTGCGGATCACCGCGTCGATCGGCGTCGCCGCGTTCCCGGCCGACGCCGCGACCGCAGCGGACCTGCTCGCACGTGCCGACGCCGCGATGTACCACAGCAAGCACACCGGACGCGACGGCGTCTCGTACGCCGCCCCGGGCGGCGCGTTCGCTCGGCTCGACGGGGCCGAACGGATCGGCGGCGCGAAGAGCATGGGCTGATGATTCCGCACGCGAGCCGTCTGCTCTGACCGCACTGCGCGTCGAGGTCCTGCCGCATCTCAAAACGGCGCGGTTCGACCGCGTGCTGTCGTACCGTGTGCCGGCGGGGATGGAATTGCAGGTCGGTGACGTCGTGCGCGTGCCGCTTGGATCGCGCGACGTGTACGCGTACGTCGTCGCGGCGCCGTACACCGGACCGGACGAGCCGAAGCTGCGCGACGTGATCGCGCGCATCGACGGGCCGCGAGCGTTCGATGCGGACGGGCTCGGGCTCGCGCGCTGGATCGCGGAGCGCTACGTGTGCTCGCTGCGCGAGGCGTTGGGCGCGCTCGTGCTCGCGGCGGCGATCCCGCGCGCGGTCGACCGGCTCATTCCGACCGGGCCGGCACCCGATGCGGCACGGTTCAAGGTCGTGCCGGAGCGGCTGATTCGGCTGCTGTGGAGCGACTTTGCCGACGGCGTCGCACCGGACGTTCTCCTGCGGCATCCCGAAGCGCGGCGTGCCGGCGACCGTGCGGTATTGGTGCGCGCGCTCGACGCGCTGATACGCGCCGGTGTGCTCGAACGGCGCCGTATCCTTGCCAAGGCCGCGGTCGGTGCGGCGATGGTGCGCGTGCTCGAGCGCGGGATCGCCCCGATCACCGGGAAGAAAGCCGAGGCGCTGATCGCGTACGTCGAGTCGCTCGGCGAGGTGCGGCGCAGCGACGCGGTGCTGGCGGGCTTCTCCGACGCGGTGATCCGGCGCGCGATCTACATCGGGGCGCTGCGCGAGACGTCCCGCGAGGTGCGGCGCGCGCGCACTGCGCGCGTCGCGCCGCCGCGCGAGACGCCGACCGACGAGCAGCGCGCGGCGATCGCGCAGCTCGCGGCGCTGCTCGACGCACGCGCGTACGGGCAACTGCTGTTGCACGGCGTGACCGGGAGCGGGAAGACGTTCGTCTATCTGCACGCGATCGCGCGCGTCATTGCGAGCGGCGGGCGCGCGATCGTGCTCGTTCCCGAGATCGCGCTCACGCCGCAGACGGCGGCACGCTTCGAGGCCGCGTTCGGCGACCGCGTCGCGGTGCTGCACTCGGCGCTCTCCGAGCGCGAGCGCTTCGACGCGTGGCAGGCCGCGGCGCGCGGCGAGATCGACGTCGTCGTCGGCGCGCGCAGCGCGGTCTTCGCGCCGCTCGCCGACGTGCGGCTGATCGTCGTCGACGAAGCGCACGAGTCGTCGTACCGCCAGGACACCGTCCCGCGCTACGACGCGGTCGCGGTCGCGCGCGAGCGGATGCGCCGCGCCGCGGGCATCGTCGTGCTCGGCAGCGCGACGCCCGCGCTCGACGACTACGCGCGCGCGCTGGCCGGCCGCTTTCCGCTGGTGCGGATGGTGAAGCGCGCGACTGCGCAGCCGCTGCCGGCGGTGCGGATCATCGACATGGGGCTCGAGTTCGCCTCGGGAAACCGGCGCGTCTTCTCGAGCGCGCTGACCGAAGCGATCGCCGACCGGCTCGCGCGCACGGAGAAGACGGTGCTGTTCATCAACCGCCGCGGCAGCGCGCGGTTCGTGCTCTGCCGCGCCTGCGGCCACGTGCCGGAGTGCCCGCGCTGCTCGACCTCACTGACCGTGCACCGCACCGAGTCGCTGCTGCGCTGCCACTGGTGCGACTTTCAGACGGCGCTGCCGGACATCTGCGCGGGCTGCGGCGTCGGGCCGGTGCGCG
>JAFAMK010000088.1 GCA_019233415.1 Vulcanimicrobiota bacterium | reverse complement strand
TGGCGAACGCCTTGCGCACGTTGTCCAGGATGCCGGTATAGGTCGCGGTGTTCGAGCGGCGCGAGCCGCGCGCGAGGTTCTGGTCGATGATCACCGCTTCGGGATAGCTCTGCGGCAGACAACCCTCGATCAGCGAGCTCTTTCCCGCGCCGGCGACCCCGGTCACCACCGTCAGCACGCCGCGCGGGACGGAGATGGTGATGTTCTTGAGGTTATTGCGCTTCGCGTTCTTGATCGTGAGGGCACCGTCAGGCTTGCGGCCGTTCTTCTTGATCGGCTGATGCTTCGCGATGTGGTCCCCGGTGAGCGTGCCGGAGGTGAGCAGACCGTCGTACGGTCCTTCGTAGACGATCTCGCCGCCGTTGCTGCCGGCGCGCGGCCCCATGTCGACGACGTGGTCGGCGATCGCGATCATGGCCGGCTTGTGCTCGACGACGAGCACCGTGTTGCCCTTGTCTCGAAGCTGCTGCATCAAACCGGCCAGTCGCCCCACGTCGTGCGGGTGAAGGCCGACGCTGGGTTCGTCGAAGACGTAGGTCAGGTCGGTGAGCGCGGAGCCCAGGTGCCGCACCATCTTGACGCGCTGGCTCTCCCCGCCTGAGAGCGTCGAGCTCTCACGGTCGAGGCTGAGATAGCCCAGGCCGATCGTCACGAGGTTCTCCAGGCGCATCGCCAGCGCGTCGCGCATCGGCTGTACCTGCGGCGCGTCGATCGAGCGAATGAACGGCGCGAGGTCCGAAACCTGCATCGCCGAGCAGTCGGCGATGTTCTTACCCACGATCGTGCTCGCCAGCGCCTGCGCGTTGAGGCGCGTGCCGCGGCATGCGGTGCAGACGGCGCGGGTGAAGATTTTGTCGTACTCGGCGCGCACGTGCGGCTGGAGCTGCTCGGGGTCCTTGACACCCAGGCGGCTCTTGAGCTTCGGAACGACGCCTTCGTAGGTGAGGTTGGGTGCGGTCTTGCCGATCTTCACCTTGCGGCCGTCGTTGAGGTGAAGCAGATTGTGCAGCTCTTCCTTCGTGTATTTCTTGATCTTCTTGTCGAGGTCGAAGAGTCCGGAGCGCGCGTAGATCAGCCACCACCAGCTGTCGACGGCGAAATCCTTCAGCAGCAGCGCCCCTTCGTTCAACGACTTCGACGTGTCGACGACGGCGTCCATGTTCATCGCCGCGACCTGCCCGATGCCCTCGCAGGTCGGGCACATTCCGCGTGGATCGTTGAACGAATAGAGGCTGGGAGAACCGAGGCGCGGTTCCGCCAACCGCGCGAAGACGACGCGCAGCATCTGGGCAGTGTCGGTGACCGTCGCGACGGTCGAGCGCGAGTTGCCGCCGATGCGCTGCTGGTCGACGATGATCGCGGCAGAGATGTTCTCGAGCGAATCGGCGTCGGGCTGGCCGTAGCGCGGCATGAACTGCTGCACGAACGCCGGATAGGTCTCGTTGATCAGCCGCTGGCTTTCGGCCGCAATCGTGGCGAAGACCAGCGACGACTTGCCGGACCCCGAAACACCGGTGAACACGGTGATCTTGCGCTTGGGAATGTCGAGCGAAACGTTCTTGAGGTTGTTCTCGCGCGCGCCGCGGATCTTGATCGAGCCGTACATCGCTTCTCCCTCGCTCACATCTCGAAGACGACCGGCGACTGCACCGCTCGGTACTTCAGGTCGCACGTCGACGCGTTGACGAAGAAGGTTTCATTGCGGTGCTCCTGCCCGTAGCATTCGTGGATGTGACCGAAGACGTGCGCCATGATGCGCCGTTCCTCGATCGCCGTTAGCAGATAGGGACAGCCGGCGTGATCGCCGTCGGCGGTCTGGTCCAGGATACCGCGCGGCGGGCCGTGCGTGATCAGGACGTCGACCGCCGCCGGAATCTTCGCCCACGCCGCGCGCGCCGCACTGCCGCCGTCGCGGCGGGGAAAGTTGAATGCCCAGTCCATGAACCACGGCTGCCACGGCGACCCGTAGAACGTCACACCGTCGACCACGGCAGCCTCGTCGACGAGCCAGATGATTCCGTGCTCCTCGAACAGCGTGCGGCAGGCCGCCGGGTCACGCTCCGCGCCGAAATCGTGATTGCCGGGAATCGCAACAACCGCCCCAAACCGGCCACGCAACCCACCGAGCCACCGCGCCGCTTGGCGCAACTCGCCCTCCAAGCCCTTCATCGTGAGGTCACCCGCATGCACGAGCACGTCACCGTCAGGAATCACGACCTGCTCGGCGCGGTTGTGCGTATCAGAGATCGCAACCAGTTTCACGATGCAGTCTTCGCTACGGAGGTATCATTTGCTCCTAGCTGTTGGCTCTAGGCACAACTCGGGCCAATGCGGCAAAGCATAAACTGACGTGCCACCCCTTTGCGCATAGAGTATCGACTTGAACGCACGTCCGTGCTACGCTACGCGAAACTTTCGGCAACAGCGCCGGCATGAGGCGCGTCGTCGTCGACACCCTCTTTTTCGGTCGTGAGCAGATGGGCATCTTTCGTTTCGTCGTTCCGTTTCTTCTTGGCGCAGCGTTAGCACAACCGCGTGCGCCCGATCCACGACCGCAAGCGATCGGTCCAGAGGCCGACGTAGACGAGAGGGATGACCAGTTCGTCTACGACGTTGTTGCGCGTTACAACGAAACGGTCGTACAGAATATCGACGCACTCGACAACGCCTTCCTCGCCCTTGTGGCGGGCGTCACGGCGATGGCCGTATTCGCGACAGATAAAGTCTACGAGCTAGCGCCGACTGAAGAGCAATGGGCTCTTGTCGCTCTCGGCTGTTCCGCACTTCTTTGTTTCGTTGGATACGCGAGCGGCTATTGGAAAGCCGACAGCGGAAGCCCGTACCCGCGCAGCTTCGTCGAGGAGTTCGGCACGGACCCTACCAAGGCAACACTTCGTGCCATTCATGACACACTGCAAGTCAGCGCGCGAAATCTAGCCGTTCGATCCATGAAGCGCGCCGCAGCGTTCGCGGCCATGGCGCTCCTCTTCGCGTCGGTCATCGCCGTCTTACTGGCTCGCATCCACGGAGGCATGGTACAATGGCCTTGATGCCACGCAAACCTTCCCCTGCGTTGAAGAAGCTCGCGGAACAGCTCTTCAAGGAAGACGGAATCCGGCCGCTTCAACCTGGCGAACGGCGCCCTGACGGTTACTTCATCTTCAACCGGTACACGGGGAAGCCCCTCATTCCACGAGGTGCGGTCGAGAAGGACGAGCCGACCTAGTCCAGCGTGACTTCCAGGTAGGTCCCGTACGTTGCGAGGTGTTCGACTCGGACGTTGTGGGCCAACGTTGTTATGAGGAAGAGGCCGCGGCCGTTTTCGGACCAGGGGTCGTGTGGTGGGGTGCCGGTCCAGTCGAAGCCCGGGCCGCGGTCGAGGGCGGCGAGCACGAGGCGGTTGTTGCGGCGGCGTAGGGCCATGTCGATGCGGCCGGGGGTGTAGCGCGCAACGTTGCCGATGATCTCGCCGAAGATGATCTCGTAGCCGAGGCGGTCGTCGTGGCTTACGCGTTCGCCGACGAGACGCGCGACGAATGCTTCGCGCGCGGCCTGTGCGGCGTGTGCGTCGTTCGCGTCGAACGACCAGTCGGCGCCGCCCCCGGCGCGCAGCGTGAGGATTGCGACGTCGTCCCCGACGAGCTGCGGGACGGTCAGCGCGCGCACGAGCGCAGCGGGGTCCGAGCAGAGTGCGAACGCCGGATGCACGAGCGCTTCGGCGACGGCGCGTTCGCCTTCGTCGATGTCGTGCGTCGCTTCGATCAGGCCGTCGGTGAACGCGACGAGCAGGTCGCCGCGCGCAAGCGACGCGTCCCGCGTGCGCAGCGCGTCGAACGTGCCGAGCCCGAGCGGGATCCCCGCCGCTTCGAGCCGCATGAGCGTGCCGTCGTCGGCGCGCACGAACGGCGACGGATGGCCGGCGTTCGCGTAGCGGAGCGCGCCGGTGCGCGCGTCGTACGTTCCGACGAACGCGGTGACGAAGACGTCGGAGTGCTCGCCGCGCAGCACCGCGTCGGCACCGGCGAGCGCGCGCGCGGGGTCGGTCTCGACCGCCGCCAGCGCGCGGAACGTCTGGCGCATCTTCCCCATCGGAACGGCCGCTTCGAGCCCGCGGCCGGCGACGTCGCCGACCGAGAACGCGAACGCGCCGTCGGCGTAGGCGAACGCGTCGTACCAGTCGCCGCCGATCGTCAGGTCGCGCGTCGCGGGCTGGTAGACGCCGTCGAACGACGCGTCGGCGGTGCGCGGGAGCGCCGGCGGGAGGAACGCAGCCTGCAGCGTGCGCGCGACCTGACGCTGGCGCTCGAACAGGCGCGCGTTGCCGATCGCGATCGCGGCGCGCTGCGCGATCAGCGACGCGAGCTGTTCGTCCTCGTCGGTGAAGGCGCGGTCGCTCTCGGCCAGCGCGAGCGCGAGCGCACCGTAGTGCTCGCCGTCGGCGACGAGCGGGACGTACAGGATCGCGCGCAGCCCGAACGAGCGCACGAAGTCGCGCTGCGCCGGATCGTCGATCCCGTCGTACATCGCCGCAACGATGCGGTCGACGCGCAGCGCCTCGCCGAGCGACGCGACCATCGCGGCCGGGTCGTCGTCGCGAACCGGGTGGCGGCGCACGAACTCGCGCACGAGCCGCACGCGGTTCGCGTCGGCGTGCGCGATCGCGACCAGCTTCAGCCGTTGCGCCGCGTCGTAGACGTAGACGCCGCACCAGTCCGCGAGGTGCGCGGACGCGATGTCGGCCAGCCGCTGCAGTGCGACCGTCGCGTCGAGCGTCTCGGCGAACGCCGAGCTGGCCTCGACGACGACCCGCAGCGCGTCTTCGGCGCGCTTGCGCTCGTCGATGTCGGTCGCCGCGCCGATCCACGAAGTGATCGCGCCGCTCGCGTCGCGCACCGGGATCACCTTGTTCAGAAACCAGCGGTATGCGCCGTCATAGCGCCGCAGGCGGAACTGCGACTCGTGCGGCTCGCCGCGCTGCAGCACCTCGGGCCAGTCCGCCGCGACGAGCGCGGCGTCGTCGGGATGGACCGCGTCGGCCCAGTCCGCGTCGCCGGTCGCCTCGCCGCTGAGTCCCGTGTACGCGGCGTAGGTGCCGTTCATCCAGAGCAGTTCGCCTCCGGCGCCGACGACGACGATCAGTTGCGGAAGCGCGTCGGCGATCGAGCGGGCGCGCGCTTCCGAAGCGACCAGCGCATCGCGCGCGCGGCGTTCGTCGTCGACGTCGACGAGCGTCCCGATCCAGCCGGCGACCGCGCCGTCGACGCGCACCGGCTCGCTGCGCGCGAGGTACCAGCGATAGCCGCCGCCGGTGTCGCGCACGCGGTACTGGGTCTCGTACGCGACCCCGTCCTCGCGCGCGGCACTCCAGCCGGCGCGAATCCAGTCCTGGTCTTCCGGGTGCACGTGATCGAGGAAGTCCTCGAACGCGACGAAGCGCGCCGCGCCGGTCAACCGCGACCAGGTCGCGTTGAAGTATGCGCCGGCACCGCCGGGGCCGGTGACCCAGACCAGTTCGGGGAGGACGTCCAGCGTCCCGAGGTCGATCGGCGGAAACCCCGGCGGGCGTTCCGGCGTCAGCATTCTGCTGCCTGACTTCGCCCCGCGCGGGACTGTGGCTTGCCGTCCATACGTTTGTTTAACGGCGCTCCGCCCAGGCTGCGCGCCCCACGAGGCGTGGCGCGCTCACGACAAAAAACAGAAACCCCGGCAGCGCCGGGGTTTCTTGAACTAGGCCTTCAGCTCGATGTCGACGCCGGCCGGGAGGTCGAGGTGCATCAGCGCGTCCATCGTCTTCGGCGACGCCTGGAGGATGTCGATCAGACGCTTGTGCGTGCGCATCTCGAAGTGCTCGCGCGACTTCTTGTCGACGTGCGGCGAGCGGTTGACGCAGAACCGGTTGATCTCCGTCGGGAGGGGCACCGGACCGCTCACGAACGCGCCCGTGCGCTTCGCCGTGTCGACGATGCGCTCGGCCGACTGATCGAGCACGCGGTGATCGTACGCCTTGAGGCGGATGCGAATCTTCTGCTTAGCCATTGTCTTCTATCTCGTTGGTGCTGGTCGGTTAGTCCGCGACCGTCGTCACGACGCCGGCGCCGACGGTGCGTCCGCCCTCGCGGATCGCGAAGCGCAGGCCCTCTTCGCACGCGATCGGCGTGATCAGCTCGACGTCCATCTGAACGTTGTCGCCGGGCATCACCATCTCGACGCCTTCCGGCAGCTTGATCGTGCCGGTCACGTCGGTCGTGCGGAAGTAGAACTGCGGGCGGTAGTTCGCGAAGAACGGCGTGTGGCGGCCGCCCTCTTCCTTGGAGAGGACGTAGACCTCGGCCTTGAACTTCTTGTGCGGCTTGATTGAGCCGGGCTTCGCGAGAACCTGGCCGCGCTCGATGTCGTTGCGCTCCACGCCGCGGAGCAGCACGCCGACGTTGTCGCCGGCGATGCCGACGTCGAGCAGCTTGCGGAACATCTCGATGCCCGTCACGACGGTCTTGCGGGTCTCTTCCTGCAGGCCGACGATCTCGACTTCCTCACCGACCTTGACCTGACCGCGCTCGACGCGGCCCGTGCCGACCGTGCCGCGGCCCGTGATCGTGAACACGTCCTCGACCGGCATGAGGAACGGCTTGTCGACCGGGCGCTCCGGCGTCGGGATGTAGTCGTCGACCGCATCCATCAGCTTGAAGATCGGATCCGCATCCGGATCGCCGCGCTTGCCGGAGCTGTTGAGCGCCTTCGTCGCCGAGCCGCGGATGACGGGGAT
>JAFAMK010000136.1 GCA_019233415.1 Vulcanimicrobiota bacterium | reverse complement strand
GAAGAACGCGAGAAAGTCCGGATCGCGCACGAGCGACTCGTACGCGGCCTGCGCGCGCGTGCCGAGCCGGTCGAGCACGTCGTACCAACCTGGTTCGACCGGCGGCGCCGGCTCGGTGATCGCGGTCAGCACCGAGGTCACGGCCAGTTCGAGGTTGCGCCGTGCGAGCGACGGCAGCCCGTAGCGTGCGCCGATCACCTCGCCCTGCTCGGTCACTTTGAAGCGGCCGGTGCGGCTCTGCGGCGGCTCGGCCGCGACCGCCTCGCGCGCGTCGGCGGCGCCGCGCCCGACCGACCCGCCGCGCCCGTGGAAGAACCGCAGCGCGACGCCGTGCGCGGTCGCGACGCCGGCGAGCGCGATCTGCGCGCGGTAGAGCGCCCACGTGCTCGCGACGATCCCCGCCACCTTGGTCGTGTCGGAGTAGCCGAGCATGACCTCCCACACGCCGCCGCAGGCCGCGACGTGCGCGCGAAACGGCGCGCACGCGAGCAGCGTGCCGGCAAGCACCGGCGCGTGCGCGAGCGCGGACGCGCTCTCCAGCAACGGGACAACCTGCGCCGGCCCCGCGTCGAGCGCGCCGCACGCGCGCGCAAGCACGTGCAGCGCGAGCACGTCGAACGCCGCTTCCGTTCCCGCCAGAATGAACGAATGCACTGCCGACGCGCCGCGCCTCGCGCGCAGCTCGCCGACGGCGACCAGCGACGCGATGACGTCCTCTGCTTCGGCTGAAAAGCGCACGCCGCGCGGGAGCAGCGGCCGCACCGACGCCAGTTCGCGCGCGCACCACGCGAGCCGGTCCGCCTCGCCGCGCGCCGAGAGCGGCGGCGCGCCAGGTTCGACGGCGGCAACGATCTCGTCGAGCGCGCCGACGACGCGGTCGCGGTGCTGGCGCCACTCGAGCGCACACAGGTGGAAGCCGAAGATGCCGATCGCGCGCACGAGCCGGCGCACCGGCCGCGCGACGTCGTCGCCGCTGTGCGCCCGCACGCTGTCTTCGATCAGCGCGAGGTCGGCGAACAGCGCGTCCGGATCGGCATAGCCGCCCGGCGCATCGCTCAGCGCGAGCCGCAGCCGGCGGTGCATGAGCGCGAGCTTGCGGCGGTACGGCTCGGCTTCCTGACGCGGGCCGAGCGTGTAGCGCACGTCGGGGAGTTCGGCAGCGTCGCGCTCGACCGAGGCGACGAGCTCGGGCGAGACGCCGCCGCGCCGGAGGTCCTGCGAGAGCCGAACCTGCAGCGCTTCGACCGCCTCGACGTAGCGTTCGAGCGCGAAGCGGCGCGCCTGCTCGTGCGCGGCGACGATCGCGTCCGGCGCGACGTTCGCGTTCCCGTCGCGGTCGCCGCCGATCCACGTGCCGAAGTGCAGGAACGTCGGCACTGCCGCGCCGAGGCGTTCCTCGAGCCGTTCGAACAGCAGCGTCGCCTCGTCGAACAGCGACTCGCGGAAACGCGCGACGAGGTTGCGGACCTCGTCCTGCACGGTCGGCGCGGTCGCGTACAACTCGTTCGTCTGCCAGAGCAGCACGATCTGCGCGCGCACTTCCGACTCGATCGTGCGCTGCTCCTCGGCGGTGTTGACGCGCTCGTCGAGCGCGCGCAGCAGCGCCGCCAGCTCGGCGATCTTCTCGCTCGTCGTGCGGCGCAGCACTTCGGTCGGATGCGCGGTGAAGACGAGCGCGATCTCGAGCCGGTCGACCGCCGCGCCGGCGCTGGGTGCGAGCGTCTCCAGCGAGCCGTGCAGCGGCTCCTCGCCGTGCAGCGCGCGCTCGCGGCGGCGCCGCTCGCGGTGCAGCTGCTCGGCCAAGTTGACCATCTGGAAGTACAGGTTGAACGCGCGGATCACGTCGACCGCATCGTCGGTTCCGATTCCGTCGAGCAGCGCGTCGATCGCCGCGTCGTCGTGCGGGTCGTGCAGCGCGCGCCGGCTGCGCGTGAGCGCGCGCAGCCGCTCGACGCGCTCGAACGTTCCGGCGCGCGCGTGCGAGCGCAGCACATCGCCGACGATGCGGCCGAGCAGCGTGACGCGGGCACGGAGCGGAGCGGCGGTGTCCCGTTCGATGGCTCGTTCCTACGGTGCGTGCCGCGCGTCTCCTACGCGCGCACATTTCTTTTGTGCGACCCCGGACCGACGGGGAAACGCGCTGCGCCGTGGAACCGGCGGGCGTGCGAATCCAGATCGGCGTCATGGGCTCGGCCGGCGGTGTTCTGACCGAGCCGCAGTTGACGTTGGCGCGACGGCTCGGCCGGCGCATCGCCGAGAAGGGCTGCGTGATCGTCACCGGCGCGTGCCCGGGACTTCCGCATGCGGCGGTCCTCGGCGCGACCGACGCCGGCGGGGTCAGCCTCGGCGTCTCGCCGGCGCGCTCCCGCGAAGAGCACGTGACCGTCTTCGAGTCGCCGCTCGACCCGTACACGACGCTCGTCTTCACCGGCTCGGGCCTGATGGGCCGCGAGACGCACAACATCCACAGCTCCGACCTCGTCCTGTTCGTCGGCGGCCGCAGCGGGACGCTCGGCGAGTTCGCGATCGCGTACGACGAAGGGAAGCTGATCGGCATTCTGCGCGACTCCGGCGGGATATCGAACGACTTCGCGAACATCGCGAAGCTCGTCGAGAAGAATACCGGTGCGACGTTGATCGAAGACGACGATCCCGGACGCCTCGTCGACCGCTGCCTCGACGAATACCTTCGCACCGACCGCCCGACGAGCGTCGCGCTCGCAGGCCAAGCGCAGCGCGCTGTCGCGATCACGGAGGAGAGGCATGGCTGATCTGACCTTCGTCGGTGCCGCCGGCACCGTCACCGGCAGCAAGCACCTGCTGACGCTCGGCGAGCGGCATTTCTACGTCGACTGCGGGATGTTCCAGGGCACGCGCGCGACGCAGGCGCTCAACGCCGCGCCGCTCCCGATCCCAGCCGCGCAGACCGACGCGGTCGTCATCACGCACGGCCACATCGACCACGTCGGCTACTTGCCGAAGATCGTCCACGACGGGTTCCGCGGCCCCATCTACTGCACGCCCGCAACGTCGGGACTGATCGAGATCGTGCTCGACGATGCGGCGCATCTGCAGGAGATGATGGCAAAGCGCGGCCTCGAACACGAGCGCGCGCGGCACATCCCCGCGTTCTACGACGATGACGACGTGCAAGCGACGCTGAAGCTGCTGCAGACCGTCCCGCTCGACACGGACTTCACGGTCTGCGGTGCGTCGCTCCGCTACCGCAACGCCGGGCACATCCTCGGCTCCGCGTTCATCGAAATGCAGGTTGAAGGGAAGCGCGTCGTCTTCTCGGGCGACGTCGGACGCTACGGCCGGCCGCTGCTCGACGACCCCGCGCAACTCTCGCAAGCCGACGTCGTCGTCTGCGAGACGACGTACGGCGACCGCAACCATCCGCCCGACGCGCTCGGCGACTTCGAGAAGATCTTGCTCGCCGGAATCGCGCGCGGCGGAACGATCGTGATCCCGGCGTTCGCCGTCGAGCGCACGCAGGACATCCTGTACTCGATCGGCGTGCTGCAGGCGAAGGACACGCCGCTGGCGAGCGTGCCCGTCCACGTCGACAGCCCGATGGCGATCAAGGTCGACGCGCTCTTCGCGCGCTATCCCGACGCGCACAAGCCGTTCGTCGACACGCCGGACCGCCCGTTCGGGTGCCGCAACGTCACCGTCCACGTCACGACCGACGAGTCGAAGCAGTTGAACCACCTCGACGGCCCGGCGATCGTGATCGCGTCGAGCGGGATGGCGACCGGCGGGCGCATCCTGCACCATCTGCACAATCAGCTCGGCAACCCGCGCGCGACGATCGTCTTCCCCGGCTTCCAGGGACCCGGA
>JAFAMK010000134.1 GCA_019233415.1 Vulcanimicrobiota bacterium | reverse complement strand
GTCGACGTGCCGAACCAAGTAGAAGGCTACACGGTGTTCCAGCCAAGAGCCGGCGTAACGTACACGCTCGATCCGCGCACGGTGCTCCGCGCCAGCTACGGGCGCTATGCGGAAGCCCCGAACTCGGCGTACGAGCAGTACAACTACCTGCAGCAGAACGACGTCGCAGGGCTCGCGCGGTTCGGGCGGTTCGGGCTGCCGACGACGCCGGGGCACCCGGTGCGGCCGCAGATTTCGAACAACTACGACCTCTCGTACGAGCACCAGTTCGCCGGCGATACGGCGGTCAAACTGACGCCGTTCCTGCGCAAGACGCAGGATCAGATCCAGCAGTTCTACCTGGATCAGCGCACGGCGTTCGTCTCTGGCCTGAACGTCGGGCGCCAGACCTCGCAAGGCGTCGAGCTGGAAGTCGACAAGGGCGACTTCTCGCGCAACGGCCTGGCGGGACGGCTCTCCTTCACCTACACGGACAGCTACATCAACTACACGAAGCTCGCCAACGGCTCGTCGATCATCGACGGGTTCAACACCTCGGTGCAGGCGTACAACGGCTACACGTCGTTCTGCGCCGCGCACCCGACCGACGCGCGCTGCGCGCAGTCGACCGGCTCGACGCTGGCCGCCGCGCCCTGCTACACGTCGGCCGGCGCGCCCGACACGGCGTGCGCGGCGGGGAGCATCGCGAACCCGTACTGGAACGCGCCGGTGCAGCCGCTGTTCGACCCGAACGGCAGCTACGCGACGTACAGCACCTTCCCCGGCGGGATCGGGGCCGGCGGCTACGGCTCGTTCGGCGCGCCGTACATCTCGACGCTGATCCTCCAGTACAAACACGGCCCGCTCGCGATCACGCCGGCGGTGCAGTTCTCGGGCGGCGCGCGCTACGGCGTCCCCAGCTCGACGCCGGGCGTTCGTCCGAACGCGTGCACGGCAGGCTTCGCACCGACGACCACCGACCCGCGCTATCCCTACGGGGCGCCGGGCGGCGCGCCGTACGACGTGTCCTCGTGCACCGGCTCGATCGCGATCCCCGATCCGTTCACCGGGCGCTTCGACAACGTCGGCGCGTTCGTCTCGCCGAACCAGATCCAGCTCCACACACAGATCACCTACGACCTCAACAAGCGCGTCACGCTGGTCGGCAACTTCGCGAACATCGTCAACCGCTGCTGGGGCGGCACGCAGACCGCGTTTGCGGTCAATCACGCGTGCAATTACGCCGCGGTCGCGGGCGCCGGCGGCGGGATCACCCCCTACGGCAACATCTACAACCCGGGTGACCAGCTGCAGCCGTTCCTGGCGACGCCGTACAACCCGGTCTTCCCCGGCTTCCCGTTCCAGATGTTCTTCGAGGCGCGCATCAAGATGTAAGCCTCGACGAGTCATCCTCGAACACGAACACGGCGTCCGGCTTTGGCCGGGCGCCGTTCTCGCTTCTCAGTACGCGCCGGAGCCTTGGCGCGTGTTCGAGATGCCGAAGCCGAGCGTCGCGTTGAGCGTGTGCGTCGTGCGGCCGCCGTGCTGGATGACGTCTTCGAGGCCGAGGCGCAGACCGCGCGTAAGTAGGTGTGTTGCGCCGACGACCAGCGAGCGGCTGAAGTTGCCGCCCGTGTCGTTGACGCCGTCGTAGCGCACGAGCGCGAACGTCGCGTGCGGGAGCTGATAGCGCACCTGCGCGAAGCCGCCGCTCGACGCGATCCCGACGCCGTCGCCGTTCGGGCTCGTGTCCCAGCCGGTCTGCAGCAGCGTCTCGACCGCGAGCCGTCCGCGGTAGACGTTCAGTCCGACGGCGCGGCGCTGAAAGTCGTCGCCGATTGGTCCGAGCTCGCGGTGACCGGCGTACTCGTACGCGCTCAGCACGACGCCGCCGACGGCCTCCTGCGCCTGCAGCATGCGATCGGTTCCGGTCGCGGGCAGGCCCGAGTGCGGGTCGTGACCCTGCGCCGCGACGAGCGTCGCGCTCGGGCCGCGCACGGGGTTGCCGAGCCCGAGGCTCGCGGCGTTGCGCGGGTCGATGAACGCGAACGGGTTCGCGCCGACGGTCTGGTCCCACACCGCGTAGTGCTGGTTCGTCTGGCGGAACGTCTCGGGGTCGACGGGGAGCGGGAGCGTGATCGAACCGACCGTCGCGCGCACCGGCGCGCCGGCGAACGATCCGGGCGACTCGTACTGCACCCACGCCTCGCGCGTCGAGCCGGGGACGCCGCCGTCGGTCACGTAGAACTGCCCCGCAACCGAGACCTCATGGTTCACGCGCGCCGCCATGAAGAACTCGACCTCGTCGACGATCGCCTTCGGCAAGCCGGTCGGATCGGGTTCGCTGGTGTACGCGAGCTGCCCGCGCAGCGCGACGATCGGCTTTCCGCCGATCCCGAGATTGGGAAGCCGCAGGTCGTTGCGCAGGTAGCTTTCGCCGAGTTCCGTCGTCGCGCGCAGCGACGTGTGGCAGGCGTCGCACTGCAGCCCCGTCTGCATCGCGAACGCCGGGATCGCTTCGGCGCGGCGTGCGCCGGCGCCGAACGCCGTAGCGAGGACGAGCGCCGCGAGCGCGGCGCGCCGCATCACGCGACGCTTTCGTGCCGAACCACGACGAGCCGCGGCTTCGACGGGGGGAGCGGGCGCGCGAGCGCGGTGAAGTGGAACGCGCTCAGCAGCGTATCGAGCGTTTGCGCCTGCTCGCGGTTGTGGTGCGAGGATGCGTCGACGCGGTTCAGTTGCGCCGCGGTCTGCTCGGTCGCGGCGCTGATCTGGTGCATCATCGCCGCGCTGCGGCCGGCGTTCGCGGCGATCGCCGTGACGAGGTGGTAAATCTCGCCGCTCACGCGCTGCTGGTCGAAGGCGGCGTCGGCATTACGGCGCGCGTCGTCGGAGACCGAGGTGATGCGGTGCGCGAGCTCCGCCGACGCGTTCCGCATCTCGGAGGCGCGCGCGGCGACTTCCTCGGAGATGCGGGAGGTCGACTCGATCGCGTCGCGGATCGCGCTCAGCGCGCCGTCGGCGGCCTGCGCAAGGTCGATGCCGCCGGTGGTGGCGCGCGACGCCTCGCGCATCGCGGCCGCCGCGCGGACCGCGTCGGCGCGCGTCGCGGCGAGAATCGCGTCGATCTCGCGCGTCGAGCTGCGCGAGCGCTCGGCGAGGGTGCGAATCTCCGACGCGACGACCGCGAAGCCGCGGCCGTGCTCGCCAGCGCGCGCCGCCTCGATCGCGGCGTTGAGCGCGAGCAAGTTCGTCTGATCGGCCAGGTCGTCGATCGCCGAGACGATCTCCGAGACCTGCGCCGAGCGGCGTTCGAGCGCGTCGATCACGGCGGCCGCGTCGGCGCTGCGCGCGCCGATTGCGGTCATCGCCTCGGCGGCGCGGCGCGCCGCCGTCGAGCCGTGCTCGACCTCGCGCTCCGCGTCGTTTGCGGAGCCCGCGAGCCGCTGGCCGAGCGCGTCGAACCGCGTGATCTCGCCGTCGAGCGTCGCGACGGCGAGCGAACCCGCCGCGGCGGCCTCGGCCTGACGGCGCGAGCCGTCGGCGATCGAGGCCGCGCCGGAGGCAAGCGCGGTCGCACGGGCGTGCGCGTCGTCCAGTTCTTTTGCCTGTTCGCCGGAGGAGAGCGTCGCGTCGCGCACCGCGGTGAGGATTTGGCGCACGGCGGTCGCCGACTCGGCGGTGCTCGCCGACACCTCGACGCTCTCGCGCACGAGGTCCTCGGAGACGTTCGAGATGCGGCCGACCGTCGCGCGCAGGCTCTCGCCCATCGCCGCGAAGGCGACCGCGATCGACTGCAGCCCCGTCACCAGGTCGTCGCAGCTGCGCGAGAGCACGCCGATCTCGTCGCCGGAGCGCGCGCCGAGCGGCGTGCGCGCGCTCTCGTAGCGCGCGTCGAGGTCGCCGTCGGCGAGCGCGCGGAACGAGCGCACCAGCCGTTCGACGTCGTCTTCGGCGATCTCGCGCAGCGCGTTCGTCACGCGGCCGAGCCGCACCGCGACGCGGCGCCCGATCAGGAACGTCGCCACGCCGAAGATCACGATCGCGCCAGCCGTGCTCAGCACGAGCGACGTCACGACCGCGCGGCCGGCCGCGTCGAACTCGGCATTTGCGACCTGCGCGCCGTCGGCGACGAAGACGTAGAGTTTCTCCGCTTGGCGGCGGATCGCGTCGAACCGCGCGTCGTCGACCCGCGCGTCGCGCACGGCGCGGTCATGCCGGCCGGCGCGCACGTCGGCGATCCGCTTCGCGTAGTCCTTGTCGAGCTGGCCGACGCCGTCCTCGATCTCCTGTTCGAAGACGTCGATCTGTTCCAGCCGGTTGACCGGAATCAACGTCGTCTGGTCGCTCGCGCGCAGCGTCGCGAGCCGCGCGTTCAGCGCCGTGCCCGCGC
>JAFAMK010000022.1 GCA_019233415.1 Vulcanimicrobiota bacterium | reverse complement strand
CGGCTCGAACGCGCGCTCGCCGCGCGCGACGCGGCCGCGGTGGAACGGCGGCTGGCGCGGCTGCGGCGCGTCGAGACGCGGCTGCCGTGGACCGGGAGCATCGCGCGCAACGCGGACCGCCGGCTCGACGCGCAACGCGCACTCGTCAACGCCGCCGACGTCGTGCTACCGGCCAGCGAAGTCGAGGCGTACCTGTACGGCGAGCGATTGCGCGCATCGTCGGTCCCGTTCGTCGTCGCGCCGCTCGGCGTCGACGCGGAGGCGTTCACCATCGAGCGCGCGCCGGTGCGCAGCGGCGTTCTGTGCGCGGGGCGGATCGAGCCGAAGAAAAACCAGGCCGCGCTGCTGTACGCGCTGCATGATTTGGACGTCGACGTGACGCTGATCGGCAATGCGTTCGACGCGCGCTACCGCGCACTGTGCGAACGCTGGGCGACGCCGCGCACGCGTTTCGTCGACCACGCGCCGCGCGCCGACGTTCTGACGATGATGGCGTCGGCCGCGGTGCACGCGCATCCGTCGTGGCTCGAAAGCCCGGGGCTCTCGTCGCTCGAAGCGGCGGCGGCCGGCGCACGCATCGTCGTCGGCGACCGCGGCTGCGAGCGCGAATACTTCGGTCCCGACGTCGACTACGCCGATCCCGCCGACCCCGCCTCGATTCGCGCGGCCGTGCTGCGCGCGCTCGAACGCGCGCCGCGCGCGCACGGCGATGCGCTCGAACGGCGGCTCGCGGCGCGCACCTGGCGATGCACCGCCGAGGCGACGCTCGACGCGTACGAGCGCGCCGTCGCCGCGCACCGCTGAGATGCGCATCCTCGTCGCGGCGGAACGACTCGGCCGCGCCGGCGGGATGGAGCGCTATCTCGAGATCGTGCTGCGCGCACTCGCCGCGCGCGGCGCGCGCATTCACGTCATCGCACGCGCCATCGACGCAATTCCCGACGGCGTGCACGACGCGACGGAGATCGTCTGGGCCGACGAGCACGACCGGCCCGACGACGCCGCGCGCGCGGCGGCGGCGCGCGCGCTCGCTGCGCTGCGGCCCGACGTCGCGGTCGCGCACAACGTCATGGACGCCGGGATCGTCGAGGCGCTGCGCGCCGCCCCGCGCTTCGCGTACCACCTGCACGACCACCGGCCGTGCTGCCCGAACGGCGACCGCGTCTTCCCGCGCACCGGCCGCATCTGCACCGAACCGCTCGGGAAGGCGTGCGCCGTTCACGCGCTGCTCGACGGCTGCGCGTACGGACCGCGGCGGCGCACCGCGACGCTGATCCGCCGCCGCGAGCACCTGCGCGACGCGCTCGCCGCCGCCGACGCCGTCGTCGTCGCGTCGGAATACGTCGGCGCTCGCGCGCGGGAGAGCGGCATTCCGGCGGAGCGGCTCGCGCTCGTGCCGCTCCCGCTCGCCGACGACGCGTACGCCACGGCGGTCGCGCCGTCCGGCGCGCGCGAGATCGTCTTCGCCGGGCGCATCGTGCCGCAGAAGGGATTGGATTCGCTGGTGCGCGCGGTGGCGCGGCTCGCGCCGGCGCGGCGACCGCGCGTGCGCGCGTTCGGCGACGGGCCGGCGCTCGCGGAGGTTCGCGAACAAGCGGCCCGCGCCGGCGTCGCGCTCGACGCACCGGGTGGGGTGACCCCGCCGGTCGTGCGCGCCGCGCTCGATGCGGCGGCGTTCGTGGTGCTGCCGTCGCGCTGGGCCGAACCGTTCGGCTACGTCGGGATCGAGGCGTTCGCGCGCGGGCGGCCGGTCGTCGCGTACGACGTCGGCGGCGTGCGCACGTGGCTCGACGACGGTGCGAACGGCGTCGCGGTCAAGCCCGGCGACGAGGCCGCGCTCGCGCGCGCAATCGGCGCGCTGCTCGACGACGGCGAACGGCGCGCGCGGCTCGGCACCCAGGCGCGCGCCGATGCGGAGCGCTACCGCGTCGAGCCGGTCGTCGACGCGCTGCTCAGCGCCTATCGCGCGACGTGAGCGCGTCGATCGTCCAGCCCTCGCCGTCCCATGCCAGCGTCACCAGCTCTTCGAGGTGGACGTGCTCGGCGGAGCCGGCGCGGCCGGCGTCGATCGAGGCGACGACCAAGCGCGGCCCAACCTGCCGCACCATGACGTCGGGCGAAATCAGCCCCGCGTAGCGCGCGCGCAGCCCGTCCTCGGTGATCGTCGTGCGCGCATGCGGCGAGAGCATCGCGTACGCGAAGCGCCAGTGGCCGCCCTCGACCTGCTGGTAGAAGCGCTCCATCACGCTGCCGAGGTCCGGATCGGCCGGCGCCGTCCGCACCGCCCGCGGCGTGGCGGATGCCGCCGTGGCCGCCGCGCCGTCGTGCCCGCGCGCGCACGCCGCGCAGAGGACGACGAGCAGAATAACCGCCGAGACGAGACGAGCCGGGCGCACCAGGTCACCTTTCCGGTCCGTCGGAGGAGCCCCTCGCGGCGGCGCCATAGAGGTGCGGGCGATGGCGACGCACGACGGAGGCCGCCCCGGCGGGCCGCAGGTTCGGGTCTATCACCGTGCCCGTGCGGACATCATCGCGCTGTGGCCGATGCTGATGGAGCCCTTCCGCCGGCTCGGCGCGATTCCGCGCGCGTACCTGCGCCAGATGCTGATCGTCGCGGCGGTCGGCCTGCTGCCGCTGGTCGGCGTCGTGCTGCTCAACGGCTCGGCGCTCGAGCTGTATTGGATGCTCGAGCTGTATTTCTCGATCGTCTGGGCCGGCTTCTTCATGGTCGCGTTCAAGACCGAAGGGCTGAAGCCGCTGCTCGCGGTCGGCGCGTACTTCTTCACCAGCCTGGTTTCCGTGCCGCTGCTGCGCATCGCGTTGACGCTCGGGCTGTCGGCGCTGCGCGCGCCGTTCGTCGACTCGCCGATCCTGCTGATCTCGCTGCCCGGCGCGATCCTCGGGATCGGCGTTCCGGAAGAAGTGACGAAGTCGCTCGCGCTGTTCCTGATCTGGCGCGCGTTCGGCATCCAGCCGCTGCGGCTGTTCATCTTCTACGGCCTCCTGTGCGGGCTCGGGTTCGGCGCGACCGAGGGCTTCGGCTATCAAACCGGCGAGAACTACGCGCAGGTCGAGCGGACCGGCGACGTCGCCGCGTACTACACGCTCAACGTGCTGCGGCTGACCTCGCTGCCGTTCTTGCACGCGATTTGGACCGGCGTCGCGGCGCTGTTCATCTGGTTCGGGATTCGCTTCCCGGCACGGCGTGCGGGATTCTTCGTCCTCGGGATCGGGATCGCCGCGATCCTGCACGGCGCGTACGACGCGCTGGTCGGAACGGAGCCCGTCTTCAGCCTCGTCATCGCCGCCGTCTCGGTCGCGATCCTCGGCATCTACCTGGCCTACGCCGACGAGTTCGAGCGGCGGCTCAGCGCGGTCGTCGACGTCGAGCCGCCGGTGCTCGAACACGTCGAAGCGGAGGTCATGCCGTAGCGTGCGCGCGCTGCTCGCCGTGGCGCTCGGCGCGGTGCTGATCGCGGCCGGCGCGTGCGGCGCGCGCGCGAAGACCGTCTCGGTGCCGGTCGTGTGCACGCCCGGCGTCAACGCGCGGCTCGCGCAACTGATCGCCGAGCACCACGACGGCCCGGTCGACAACGTGCTCGTCTGCGGCACGACGCTCGAACCGTCGCGGCCGCAGCGCGGCTTCCGCGGCTACCACGAGCTGATCCCGCTGCGCGTCCCGCTCGCGAACGACGGGAGCATCGCGTGGGTCGAGGTCGTGACGAACGACGACCTCGACGGGGTCGTGCACGCGCCGCGCAACGCGACCGTCTACGCGTACGGCCAGTATTTTCTCACGACGAAACGCCAGCGGCCGTTCGTCGCGGGGATTCACGACGTGCACTGCGCGACCCATCGCGGCGCCGACGACGGCTGGGTCGTCGTGAACGGCGCGAAGTACCCGCGCGTCGGCTGCGGCGGCTAAGCCGGTCTACTTCAGCAGAGGGACGCCGCCGGGGTAGATGGGGCGGTTGATCAACGCCTCCAAGACCTCGGGTTTCGCCGTGAGGACGATCTCGCAGAAGCTCGCGAACGCATCGCGTTCGGCCTCGCCTTCCGCGAAGCGCTCGGTCTTCGTCAGGTCGACCTTGCCGTCGACCGCACGGAAGCGCACGTAGCGCCCGTCGTCGTCCTCACCAAGCTCGACGAGCCCGGCGTCGTCGAAGATGCGGACCGCCGCCGAGATCGTGCTTCCGGCGACACGGTCGAGGTCGAGCGTGGCGGCAATGTCGGCATAGGTCGAGCGCAGCGTTCCGTCGGCCGCCGCGAGTCGCTTCATCGCGCCGTACAGCTTGCGCAACGTCTCCAGCGTCGGCGCCTCGCGCTCGATGATGAAGTCGTTGATCCGCCGGTCCGCCTCGCCGAACAGCAGGTGGATCGACGCGTCCGCGCCGTCGCGTCCGGCGCGGCCCGCCTGCTGGTTGAACTCGGTGAAGTCGAAGTTCAGGTGGTAGAGAAAGACGTGGCGCACGTCGGGGAGATCGATCCCCTCGCCGAACGCCGACGTCGCCACGACGACGCGGATCGCGCCTTCGCGGAACCAGTGCTCGACCTGCGCGCGCTCCGCGCTGCCGACGCCGGCGTGGTAGAACGCGACGCCCTCGCCGGCGCGCGAGCGCAGCTTCTCCGCGGTCTTCGTCGCCTCGGCGCGCGAGTTGCAGTACACGATCGCCTTCGCGCCGTCGGCGACGATGCGTTCGATGTAGGCGAGCTTGTTCGTCGCTCCGCGCGCGTCGACGACGTGCAGGTTGTCGCGCACCGTCGGGTCGATCACCCACGCCTCGATCCCGAGCGCCGCGCGGATCTTCTCGAACGCCTCGTCGCCGGCCGTCGCGGTCAGCGCGAGGACCTGCGGGTTCCCCAGCGCCGCGATCGCCGC